>DASQYT010000158.1:0-5134 GCA_035639075.1 Candidatus Elarobacter sp. | reverse complement strand
ACGAATGAGCGCCTTCAAAAAATGGGCTACTCTCATGTGCAGCTCGCTTACGATGGCCTCGAATTTGAAGTGCAGACGGAAATGCCTAAGGAGGCTTCGCACAAGCTCGGATCTTCTGAAGCATCACGTACCTCCACAGGGAGCACGAGGTCAACCAGGCTATTCGCCTTTTCTTCTTCGCAGGCCTGGGCCTCGCGCTATGCAACCTTCGTCCATACCAGCGTGCTGGCGATTGGCAATTTCGATGGCATCCATTTGGGCCATCAGGCGATTCTTCGCGCGACGGTTGAGCGCGCCCACGCCCTCAGTGCGGTCTCCACAGCCCTCACGTTTGATCCCTCGCCGCGAAAGGTGCTTCACCCTGAGTCTGCCCCGCTGCTGCTTTCAACGAACACTCAGCGCATGGAGTGGTTCAACGCGCTCGGCCTCGAAGCCGTTGTTGTTCTTCCATTCACTCTCGAGCTCGCGCGCCTCTCTCCCACCGAATTTGTCGAGCAAATTCTCGTCCGCGATCTGCACGTAAGAGCCGTTTTGGTCGGCGAAAATTTCCGGTTTGGCCATAAGCAAGCCGGCGACGTGAGCTTGCTCACCGGTCTCGGTAAAAAACACGGCTTCGACGTCGTGATCGTTCCCCCGGTGGTCTATCGTGGCGAAGTCGTCTCCAGCACGATCATTCGCCGCGAAGTTGCCGAAGGCGACGTTTCGCACGCCGGGCGTCTTCTCGGCCGGCCATTTGCCCTCACCGGAGAAGTCATCAGCGGCACGGGAACGGGCCGCCGCTTCACCTTCCCCACACTGAATCTCGGCCCTGAACAGGAACTCCTTCCCGCTCGCGGCGTCTACATCACGCGCACTTGCATCGAAGGAGAGTCTCGCAGTCACCGCTCGGTGACGAATATCGGCACGCGCCCGACATTCAATGGCTCGTCGCTCAGCGTTGAGACGCATTTGCTCGATAGCCAACCCGCGGGCACACCCCAGCGCATGGAAGTGCGGTTTTGGAAACGCCTTCGCGAAGAGAAAAAATTCAGCGGTCCTGAAGAATTGCGCGCGCAGATTGCCGCCGACATCGCAAGCGCCAATTCTTTCTTTTCCCGCCTGCGCCGCTTTAGGACGATTCGTCAGCCGGCTGCCGCCCGCAGCGTGTAGCCACCGCCGTCACACTCGGCCATTCCAAGCGCAGCGAGGAATCCCTCTTCTCCTCGTCACTCGCCACTGCTCTTCACAGTCGATGGTCGGCCCAGTGGCCGAAGGCCTTCCACCTGCCTGGCCCTCCTTCGGGAAACGCGGCGCGGAAGTGTAGCATTGGGCATTGGGGGCGCAATTCCCGATTGTATCGTATTGCGATATACATTAGATTGGGAGCATCCCCTCAGGGTTACAGCCGACCCGGGAGAGGCAAGGAGGGTGCGCCTCGTGGGCCCCAAAAAGATTCTCTGCATTCATGACCGGAATGGGTTCGTCAGCGTGTTTCGCAGCTATTTTGAAGAGCGCGGGTACCAGGTGCTCGCGGCATCCACAGGAGTGGAGGGCGTCCGGCTGCTCAAGAGAACCACCGTGGATGCCGTCGTTTTGGATTATGAGGCGCCGGAAATGTCGGGTGCCGCGGCATTGCAAGTGATCAAGGGCGTCCCGCCGCAAACACAGGTTTTGATCCTCTCTGGAGCAAAGTCCAAAATCTCGCCGGATGTGCGCCACGCCGCAACCGCGGTCCTGGTGAAAGTCTTTTCCGCGCCGGAATTGATGCGCAACGTCGAACGAATCCTTAAAAACGAACTCGGAGAATTTCTGCAATTACCTGGCGTAGCGACTCCTTAGGACCCTTTGCGCCCGCTTGCCGCGCTTTCGCTCGATCCGTCAACGCGTTCCTCAAGCGCCGGAGGCGCGTCACCCTTTAGCCCAGCCCGTTAGGGCTGGGTTAAAAGGCAAGAGAATGGCGAGCACCGTAGGTGCGGCATGTCGTGCCCGTCCGTGATCCGTTTGTAGAGGCGGGGCGGAATTCGTCCCGACCCGGTCGGGAGCCCGGCTCTTTCTTCTGCGGCATCCTTTGTACATCGATGGTCGGCCATGTGGCCGGAAGGCCCGCCGCCAGCCTTGCACGATAGTCAGGAAAGATGTACTTTCCGGGCATGAAAGAATTAATCTCCTTGGCCCTTCTCACGACAATATCAGCGGCCCCGACATTTTCGCAGGTCGTCACTACAGACAAGATGTCTGCGAACAGCGGTTGCCACGCCCCGTTCACTTATCCCTCGGGAATAAACCTAAGAGTCTCTGTGCGTAGCAACAAAAACGATACAGAGGCAGCGCTGGAACGAACCTTGGCGCTCGACATCTCACGGTTCAAAGACACGGGCGAAATACAGACACAGCATGACAGAATTGCTCCGATCGGACAGCGCCCTATAGGGTTTGAGCTGAAGGTGTTCTGGGCAGAAGTCACTACGGACGGAAAAACGGTCGGTTACGAAGCATCGATGTTCCTCACGGAGACATGCGCCGTTTTTGAACCGGGCTTTTCCTCTCAGTTACTCATAGTAGCTGGTCCGTACATCATGTCGACCAAAGAGAAACTTCAAGACATGATTGAGAAGGACATTTACGACTCACTGGAAAAGATAGTGAAGCAGAGGCGAAATCCTGCGAAGACCTAGAAAGCTCCTGCCTCTGGTTGTATGAGTCGGTGTGGGAACATTTCTCAATGACTGTACCGCATTCCGGGCAAATGAGCTTGCAGAACCGGTATCATCCAGTTGAGTCACCGGGAAGCCGTGCTTGTTGGACAGTCAACAAAAGCAGTGCTGATTGGTTGTTTTTCGGATTCCATTTAAATAAATATAGCATGGAGCGAACAAAAAGAAAAGGCTGAAATTCTAGAATTATCCCAAGCCCGTACCGCCCGACAGACGGGTGGGGCAGGCTCTTGAATTGGGTGCCGCATCCCTGCGGTTTTCAGGGTGCGGTCTTTAACTCTTAAGATAGATTCACGATTATGGTGCAGCGAGGGCTTTGTAAATAAGACCGATGACTATTCCGATGATAGTCCACTGGACGAAGTAAGCCGCAGCCTGCATCAGAGCGAGTTTCAGCCCGATGTTCAGGTTCACGTAGTTGTGCAGCACAAATGCGCAAACCACGAAAATGCCAATGAGAACGCCGAAGCGTGCACCTTCCGCAGTGCCCGATCCGCCCTGATGGTTCATTGCGAAAATTATGGCGGCAACCAGGATCGCCATGAAGGTTCCGACGATTCCAAATGGCATAACCTTCATCATTTCTTCCTTGGGTCGGAATACGGCCGGGTACTTGTGGCCTTCCTTGATAAGACCTGGCAGCAGCCAAAACACTAAGAAACCAAAGGCAAAAGACGCGACCGTGCCACCAAGCGCCGCCAGCCCGAGACTTGAATAGTTCATTTGCACTCCTTTACAAATTGCGGATCAAAATCACAGTCGGTTCGGCGGGTGGCTGCACCTTAATTTCGAAACCGCCTCTGGGTGGCGCACCCTTTGGCATTTGGTATTTCAAAAGGTGCGGTCTTTAAACTCTTAAGCGAAGGCGAGGCGGCCGCGCGGGGCGGGGATAGGGCGGCCAAGTTCTTTGGCGGTTTCGATCCATTCCTGAATGATGATTTCTACGTTGGCGAGAGCTTCCTTGTAAGTCTTTCCGTCGGCGGCGCAGCCGGGAAGCTCGGGGACTTCGGCGATAAACGCTTCGTCAGCCTGACTCCAATAGATGATGATCTCGTATCTAGTCATCGGCTTCCCCCGCTAATTGGTAATTAATTATAACATTCCGGACCTGTTTCACCTGATACGGTTTGCATTTCCCGGAATGAGGTTGCCGATTAAGGATTTCGGCGATGCCATCGCGGGAAAAGATGTGATGGCTCCCCTTGATGCGCTCCTGAAAGCCAATCCGCTTCAGAAGCTGCACCATGCCGGAAAAGGGGATATTTGCGTCCGAGCCGCCTCTTAGAATTTGGTCGAGAAGTCTGTTCGCACGGGCCATGGGGATTGAGTGCTGGAGCGTAACGCAAGGCCGCGACAACTGGCAAGCATTGGCGGGGGGCAGGCTTTTGAATTGGCTGTGGCGGCCTTTTTGCCAGAAGGCGGACCCTACGGGACCTAAGGGCGGAGCTTGCCGGCGGCGAGATCTTTCAAGGCGCGAAGGCGTCCGTCGAGTTCCGCGGCCGTCAGGCGCCCCAGGCGGTAGAGCGTGCGCAGAAAATCCCGGGCCGGACGGTCACCCTTGCGCGAGTTGCATTCGTGACAGCAGGAAACCAGGTTGCGGTAGGAATTGCGTCCCAAGCGCACGCGGGGCACAACGTGGTCGAGTCCCTGCACGTGAGCGGGAGTGCGGCGGAGGCAGTAGAAGCAAGCGCCGCGTTCGCGATCGTGAATGCTTTTGCGCAGCGCCCAGGTTTTCAAGAAATCCGTGGTTTCGAGCGTCGAGGCAGGCGGCTCCCCGGCGGCCCCCATCCCCACAACCTCCACAACCAATGACGCGCCATTTTTGCCCGGGCGGGCGGCGCGAATCTTCTCGGGCAGGCGCATCTCGACGAGGTGGCCGGTTTTGCACCGCTTGAGCACGCCCAAAGTCCCCAGCTCATCGAGCCGGCGCACCGCCTGGCGCGTCGCTCCGATGGCGAGACCCAGCGTGCGGGCTAGCGCCATAACCGCAAACTGCAGGCGGAGCTTGCCTACCACGAGGGAATGACGCAGCAAATAGGAGTACACGGCGCGCTCCTCGACCGTCAGGCCGAGACGCGGGGCGAGAACATCTTCAAACTGCATCCAGAGGAGTTTAGTTTTTTGTTTAGCATTGGTTTAGATCCTCGAAGAGAAGTGGCTCTGTTGAGATCCTCGATTCACCCGGCATTTGTCATCCCGAACCCCGGCGCTTTTGGCGGGGGGAGGGATCTGCTCTTCGTCTGTCCGTGGCCATATTCCCAGGAAGTCAACAGTGCCGAGCTATCTCATACACGGTTCTTTAGCCTGAATTTCTCACAATAAATAGAAAAAGGCTGTTGCTTCATGGCATAACTCTTTTGTTCAGAAAGAAATCCTGCCAAGAAGGAGAACAGCCTTATGACCACAGAGTGTAGCCAGTTTGCCTTTGGATTTCATCCCCT
>DASQYT010000157.1:0-14808 GCA_035639075.1 Candidatus Elarobacter sp. | reverse complement strand
GGACACGACGATTGAAGTGCGAGACAGCTATGCGTGGCAGCGCGGCCGTCACGGTATGAAGTTTGGCGGCGAATTCCATCGTTACATCTGGCCGATGTGGGGATTCTTTCAAAACCGGGGCTTTTACCAGTACACGACGGGATACACCACCGAATTTGGTTTCAACGATGGAAGCGGGTCCGGACTGGCCAGCCTGTTGCTTAGCCTGCCCGCGGTGAAGCAGCGCCAGGCTGGCGTGCCACAAATGGATTTGCGCGCGTGGGGCACGGCGGGCTTTGCCGAAGATAGCTGGCAAGTGACGCCGACGACGACTCTTAACCTTGGCGTTCGCTACGAGTACGCCAGCCCTCTCTACGACAAGCAGAGCACCAACACGAACCTGATTTTTAACAATAGCGTTCCTTCCGTTTTCATTGGGGGACAGTTGGGCAACCCCAAAGGCTTGATGTACGCGAATAAGCACAACTTCGCGCCGCGTTTTGGAATTGCCAAGAATCTTCCAAGTAAAGGCTTGGTTTTCCATGGCGCTTATGGAATCTTTTTCACGCCGGTGGACCTAAACACGTGGTGCAACCAGCGGCACAATGTCCCGTACGTTTTCCCTGAGACGCAGCAAGCCGATAACTTCACGCCCCCTGCCGCGCTTTTCAACACTGGCATGAACTTCGGCACGCCCGTGCTGGGAACGGGGACGCTGACGCCGACTACCGTAAGCTTTACTGCGTTTGATTCCCATGCGCCCGCGCAGTACGTCCAGCAATGGAACGCGTCGGTGCAAAAGAGCTTCGGACAAAACACTTCATTGGAAATCGGCTACATCGGCTCGCGCGGTTTCCACCTGCAAAGGGCGCACCTAATCAACAACACTCTTCCTGGACCGGGCCCCCTTGGCCCGCGCCGCCCGTTCAAGACGCTTACGTTTGTGCCGGGGACGGTATTGACGCCGAGCAGCACCAATGCCGTGGTGCAAAGCGAAACTTTCCCGGTCAGCACGATCAATTTGCTGGAGAACACGGCGCAGAGCTGGTATGACGCGGGCTATGTGAATGTGCGGCGCCGCTATTCTCATGGGCTGAGTTTCCTGGCCAATTACACTCTCGCCAAGAATCTAACCAATGCGCCGGACTTTCGTTCCCCGATGGACGAGTCGACTATCCCGCAGGACAACAGGAACCTAAATCTGGAGAAGGGCCTGGGCTGCGATGTACGGCATCGCTTCGCGCTGAGCAGTGTTTACGATGTCCCTGCATTGAGGAAGCAGGAATGGATGCGCCTCGTCACGCAGGACTGGCATTTGTCGACGATCTACCAGGTGCAATCGGGAATGCCGTTCACCATCTCTGTGTTTGGAGACACCGCGAACTCCGGGACAGTGCTCGGTGAGAATCCGATACGCGCCAACGTGACCGGCCAGCCGGTGTTTGGTCCCGGAACTCACACGGCCGCGGAGTGGTTTAACCCCGCCGCGTTTGCAGCGCCAGCGGCGTTTACTTACGGCAATGCGGGCCGGAATTCCGTGTATGGCCCTCGGATGCAGACGTTAGACTTCGCGCTGGCGAGAGCTTTCCGGATCAGCGAGAGAACCAGTTTCCAATTCCGGGCGGAAGCATTCAACGCGCTAAACAAGGTAAACCTTGGCACGCCGAACCGCTTTGTAAACACGCCGCAGTTTGGAACGATCACCATGGCGATGACGCCAGGGCGCGAAATCCAGTTGAGCGCCAGAGTTTCGTTCTAAAGCATCAAAAAAAACGCTGCTGCGAGGCGATGCTGTGCCTTGAGTGCAGTTTACTGCTATTCTATAGAAACAACTGGTAAGAATTGGATTTTGGTGCCCGAGAATGGGGTCGAACCATCACGGCCTTGCGGCCACCGGATTTTGAGTCCGGCGCGTCTGCCAGTTCCGCCACTCGGGCACGGCGACAGAATACCATAGGGTTGGAGTCTTAGCTCATGGCCGGATCGTGTCTTGCGGACTTCCCAGTGACACGATCCTCGGTAGTGGTCAGTGCAACCGGACCATCCGACGGCTAGAGCTCGCGTCCGCTAATTGGGAGAGGCTGCCTGTTCATGGTCCACAGAGCGAGGAAGAAAAGTTGCTAAAGCCGTGGTGAAAAGTTTGGCGCCCTCGGGATTGAGATGAAGTTCATCGGACTGGTAATACTTGACCGAGAGAGCGGCTGGATCAATGGGTACCAAGGTGTCCACGCGGGCTCTTTGTGCAGCCATCGTCATCTGACGGACGGCATCCACGGACGACGGAGTCGGTGGAACAAGAATGACCAGCTTGGCTCCATGGGACTCACATAACTCACGAAGGCGCTCAAGACGACTATTCGCAATTGTTTGAAATTGTTCTGGCGGCGGAATGGAAGGCTGCGGCTTCAGGAGCAAGACGAGCTCCCTGTAGTGGGGAACTGCATGCCTGAGAATCTGCGTTCGAAGGACAGTGCGCGTGTCCCAGAAGGCGCTGGAATGAGCCAGCAGGAGGTTACTGGTGGCTGTCCGATCCATCTTGAGAGCGGAAGCCACCCCAAGGGAATCCCGCATGTCAAATAGCATTAATGGAACATAGTCCTCGCGTACGCTATTCGCGAGGAAGCTATTCACTCCAACACCGAGGACCACGACCTGGGGTCTGGCACCTTCCCGAAAAAGGCGCTGCAACGCATAGAACCAGTCATAGTAGCCAGTGGCCTCAAGGAAGATGGGGCAGATATGCATCTGTCCGGAGGTCAATTCCTTCAAACGGTTTACGTCGACGCCTTCCAGCAGCAGAGAGTTTCCTACCATAAGAACCGAGGTCGGCTGGCCGGGCGTTGCTGGCTGCATCTTGACGGCTTCGGCATATTGGTGGGAAACGCGGTGGTAAGTTTCGGAGTGGTGCTTGAGCAGATAGCCGCTTAAGAATTCAAATAAAACGATGAGCAGGGCAGAGATCCCAACCAGAAGTTTGGAATAGAAGAGCGCGCGGGGTTCAGAACTGGAAGTAGACGAAGGCATTGAGATTGCTCCCTGAGAAAAGTGCCAGCACAAGAAGCGCAGCGGCTGCGAGGGCAGTTCGAACGGCATACGGTGAAGTTGCGAAAGGATATTCGTGGTTGCTGGCCTCCAATAGCAGGTCCACCACGAAGAGTGGAATGGAGAAGAGGCAAAGCATGAAGAACGCCGAGGCGTATTCACTCCGCCAGGCGAAATTTGAGAGTCCTGCCAATAGTTGCACAGCAGCGCGGAGGGAAGTGGCGCGGAAAAAGGCCAGGCTCAAGCCAAGTATATTAAACGTGAGAATTCTCTGGCCCCAAAGTGTTAAGAAGCCAGCGGAGCGTGGAGGAACATCCGGCTGCGTTGATTTGGACCGGGCAGGAAAGAAATAGCGCTCCCCTGCCAGCACGACTCCGTGAATGGCACCAAAGATGACGAATGTCCAATTTGCGCCGTGCCAGAGGCCGGCGAGAACCATCGTAATGAAGAGATTCCGGGCGGTCTTCCATTGCCCATGAGCGCTTCCGCCCAGAGGAATGTACAAGTAATCGCGGAGCCAGGTACTCAGGCTGATGTGCCAGCGGCGCCAGAATTCCTGGAGACGATTGGAGAGGAAAGGCTGGCGGAAATTGACCATAAAATGGAAGCCCAGCAATTGTGCGGTGCCGCGCGCGATGTCGCTGTAACCGCTGAAGTCCCCGTAAACCTGCCAAGTAAACGCGTAGGTTCCAAGCAACACGAGCCAGAAGTTTGACGGGCCGAATTGCCCGCCAAAAACCGCGTTCGCCAGAACGGCGCAATTGTCTGCGACGACGCATTTGCGAATGAGGCCGGAAAAAATCAGCATCAGCCCGTCGAAGAACCGGTCCGCATCGAAAGTGCGGGGCTTCTGGACTTGTGGCAGCAGGTGTCCTGGTCTCTGGATCGGACCGGCGATCAAGTGCGGGAACAGGCTGATAAAGAGACCATAGTCGAAAAAGGACCTGGAGGCTTCAATTCTTCCTTTATAAACGTCCACGATATAGGCCACTTCCTGGAACGTGTAAAACGAAATGCCGGGCGGCAGGATAATGCGAATCAAGGGCAGAGGAAGATTGTGAATGCCAAGTCTGTCGAGGGCTCCCAGGAAGGAACCCGCAAAGAAATCAAAATATTTGAAAATCCCCAGAATCGTGAAATTGAGAACGATAGAGAAGATGAACCATTGCCTCCGGTGGGGATCCGCACGAGACGGAGCAATCTTCTGAGCGATCAGGTAGTCCACGGTGGTGCTGCCGATCATCAGAGCGAGAAAGCGCCAATCCCACCATCCGTAGAAAAAGTAGCTTGCCAGGAGGAGAAAAATATTTTGGGCGCGCTGGTTAAGACGCCAGTACAAGAGCACGACGGGTATCAGGAAGAGAAAATAAGCAGGGGAGTCGAATAGCATGTCTTCGGGTCAGATGAGTATTCCCACATTCTCTCCACTGGGCGGGACGAGGAATGATCCCTAGTTAGGATATGGAGAGGTGTGCGAGGGGGACAATCAGTTGAATCAAGGATTTGGATTCAGGTTAATACCTGAGTCCAGGAGCAAAGGGGATCCTGCGTGAATTGCTCACATCCAACCGCCCTCAAGTACTGCAAGACCGCTGAAATGCGATTTCTTCTGTTTCTGGGGAATTGTCCCTTGCGCAATTTGAGGTTAAGACCGGATTGTGAATGGGTTTGGCATAGGCTACTTTTTCGCGAGAGCCAAGCTACCCCCTCGAAAGTGAATGTTACGTGAGTTGAGACGGTGTGTCCGAGGGGAGCTAGGTATTTGCCGAAACCGGGTCCTGGGATTTCAGGGGCTCCAAGGGCGGTAGCCTCTATAGAGGAGTTGTCATGGGAATGCGTAATCAGCAGTGGCCGTGGTTCGCGATCCTGGCCAGGACCGGCAGAGAAAGGAATGCGACCCTGTTGCTGGAGAACGCGGGTTACGAGTGCTATTTGCCCGTCAGCAAGTTCATTCGCCGATGGTCCGATCGGGTAAAAGAGGTGGATCTGCCCCTCTTCCCCGGGTATCTCTTCTGCCGGATGAACCCGCACAACCGATTACCTGTGTTGATGACACCGGGAGTGATCCAGATTGTCGGAGTAGGCAAAACCCCCATTCCCGTGGAAGAGCCGGAAATTGCCGCGATCCAGCGCGTGGGCAAGAGCGGTCTCCCGACTATGCCCTGGCCGTATTTGGAGGTTGGGCACGTGGTTCGGATTGAGGAGGGGCCGCTGCAGGGTTTATCTGGAATGGTCCTCAAGATCAAGTCCGGACCAAAACTGGTGCTATCCGTCAGCCTGTTGCAGCGCTCAGTGGCGGTGGAAATTGACCGCAGATGGATTAGCAGCGTACATGCCGGGGCAAGGGCTTCACTCATTGATAACCCATCCGATCCGGCAAAATCTATCTCTATACATCAAATGCCGCTTGCTTGATGGTACGCGCGGTCTAGCTGGCGAGTCGTTCGAGGGGCGATGAAGCCGCCCGAATGCAGAATTTGGAAGGCAAGTGAGGTATCGATGCTTCGAAAATATGTACTTCCTATCGGTTTGGTAGCGAGCACAATGGCGCTCGCGGCGTATGTGGCGGACGCGCAAGACGTCAAAGCGCCAGCGTCTTCCCCTTCACAACAAGGGACTCGCCCCAGCGCAGATGGAATCGGAGAGCGCGGGCAATCTCCGCAGCTGCAGCATCGCAATCGACGATATCAATTGCACTCGGCGGATGTGCTGGAATTGAATTTTCCTTTCACACCGGAGTTCAATCAGACCGTCACTGTGCAACCCGACGGTTATATCACGCTTCGTGGCGTGGACAGCATCCGCGTGGAGGGCCAGACGCTGCCCGAATTGAACGATTCGCTGCGAGCCGTTTACGGAAAGATTTTGCACGATCCGGTAATCAACGTTGAGTTGAAGGATTTTGAGAAACCGTTCTTCATTGTGGGCGGGGAAGTGGGTCATCCCGGGAAATTTGATTTGCGCGGAGAGACGACCGCGACTGAAGCGGTTGCCATTGCCGGAGGCCTTAGAGATTCAGCGAAACATTCGCAGGTCGTGTTATTTCACCGCGTGCCGGATGGCTGGGTTCAGGTCAAGAAACTAAACATGAAGAAGATGCTGAAAGACGCGAACCTGAACGAGGACGCCTACTTGCAACCTGGCGATTTTCTTTACGTCCCGAAGAACACAATGTCAAAGATCGGGAGATTCATCCCAACCTCATCGCTCGGTCTGTATGCAAATCCGGGCGTTCTGTAGCCGTTTCTCACAGGAGTGAGGTCAAAGCAGTGAGGTCAAAGCAATGATCGAAGGAACACTGAACACTCACGCGGACGAGGAAAAGCAGAGTTTCACAATGAGGGATTTCCTGGCGATCGGTTTTCGCCAGCGCCGGTTGATCATTAATACCTTTCTGGGGATCGTGGCGGTTTCCGCGGTAATTGCGTTTCTGCTGCCCAAGAAATACGAAGCCCAGATGAAAATTCTGGTAAGGCATGAACGGGCCGAGCAAGTGGTGTCGCCAGAACGCGAAACTCCCGTGCAATGGCGGACGGAAGTAAGCGAGGAAGAGCTACAGTCGGAAGCGGAATTGATCAGGTCCAAGGATTTGCTCGGAAAGGTGGTGGTCGCCTGTAATCTCCAGTCGCTCAATGGCGGTTCTCTCTGGAGCAATGCGGAGGAGAACGACGAGCAGAAAATTGCGCGCGCGGTAATCAAGCTGGAAAAGGCACTGACAGTCCAACCTATTAAGCTAACGAACCTAATTAGCGTCTCCTACAAAGCAAGAGATCCGCAGATGGCCGCCAAAGTGCTGAACTCGCTGGCCAGTCTGTATCTGGAAAAGCACCTGGCCATGCATCGGGCTCCGGGGCAGTATGAATTCTTCTACCAGCAGGCCGAGGAATATCGAAAGGCCTTAAAAGGCGCCGAAGAAAAATTGACCAGTTTCAGCCGCGACCAGGGAGTAGTTAATCCGACGCTCGAGAAGGAAATGAGCGTGCGCAAGCTTGCGGAATTCGAAGCCGAGAAGAAGACTGCGCGGGCGACGATAGCAGAGAGCCGACAACGCATTGCCGCGCTCGAGGCTCAACTAGCCTCGCTTCCCAACCGTCAGACGACGCAGGTGCGTACGTCAGACAATCCGCAACTTATGCAGAACATGAAGTCCAAGCTCCTGGAATTGGAATTGAAGCGCACTGAGCTCCTGACAAAATTCGAGCCAACATACCGGCCGGTGCGGGAAGTCGAGCAGGAAATTGCAGCGACGCGTGCGGCCATCACTGCGGCAGAAAAGGCGCCCCTGAGAGACGAAACAACGGACCGCGATCCCACTTATGATGCGATGCGATCTGAACTGGCGAAGGCCAAAACGGAGCTCGCGGCAACAGAGGCGCGCGCGGGAGCTATGTCTTCGCTGATTCGGACGTACCGGGCTGAGAATGAGCAACTGGACCGCAAGGAACTCCTGCAGCAGGACATGCTCCGTACGGCTAAGTCAAACGAAGAGAATTACATGCTGTACCTCCGCAAAGCAGAGGAGGCGCGAATTTCAGACGCACTGGACCGACAGCGCTTTTCCAACGTGGTGGTAGCGGAACCCGCCACGGTACCCTTTACATCCCAATCGCGGTGGCTGCTGGTCATGGCTCTTGGCGTGGTGCTTGGGAGCCTGGCGAGCGTAATTCTGGCTGTTGTCGCGGACCGCTGGGATCCGTCGTTGCGGACGCCGGAAGAGGTCGAATCCTTCCTGGGCAGCCCCGTGGTTGCCGCGTTTCCGAAGAATGGCGATTAGAAACCATGTTCCTCGATTTTTATAAACTACGCGACCAACCGTTTGGCGTGACGCCGGATCCGCGCTACCTCTATTTCAGTCCCGGGCATAGAGAAGCGCTGGCATCCATGTTTTACGGTATTGAAACGGGACGCGGTTTTCTATCCCTCGTTGCGGAGCCTGGGATGGGCAAGACCACGCTGCTGTTCCAGCTCTTGCAGCGATGGAAGGGCTACGTCCACAGCGCGTTCCTGTTTCAGACGCAGTGTGACTCCCGAGAGTTGATTCGCTACTTGCTGGATGACCTGGGCATCGAGAACAAGGGCGAAGACATTGTACGGATGCATTCGGAACTGAACGAATTCCTGTTTCGCGAGACGAAAGCAGGAAGGCGAGTCGTAGTTTTTATTGACGAGGCGCAAAATCTCTCCGACACGGTGCTTGAGACGGTGCGACTGCTCTCGGATTTTGAAGCGCCGGACAAGAAACTGCTTCAGATCATTCTGGCCGGTCAACCGGCGCTGGCACAGCGGCTGGCGCGACCGAGCCTGGTCCAGCTCCGCCAACGCATTGCAGTTCAGGCGCAGCTGGATCCGCTTCCTCTTGGCGAGACGGTCCGCTACGTTCAGCATCGTCTGAAGGTCGCGGGGTATCAAGGTCCTGAGTTGTTTACTCGTGATGCGATGGAGCTGATCGCTGAACGCAGCCGGGGAATACCACGACTCATCAACAACCTTTGCTTCAATGCGTTGTCGCTGGGTTGTGCGATGCGAATGAGGCAAATTGACGCCGGCATAGCGAAGGAAGCCGCAGAAGATCTTTCAACTGGCATGCATGTCTCGGGGCCAGCTGCCCCGCAACGGGAGGCCGCGCACCCTACCGCCCGAAATCCTCGCTCATCGAGAAAGTCCCTTTATTCGCATCTTCGTGAGAAGTTTCTGGGACGGCGTCACCTTCTTCAGACGACGATCTTTTTGGTTGCGATCGGCAGTTTGGGGATTTTCCTGGGCACGCGGATACGACCGGCAACTGCGCAGCCTTCTGCTGTCCTCCCGGTCGACAGTGCAAGTTCTGTTCCGGCTCGGGGTTTGGAACCCAGGTCTGAACAACAAGCGCGCAGTGTTTCCTCCGGCGTGCTTTCCCCGAAGGCGCCTCAAACAAGGGCAGGGGAGAGTTCAATTCGCACATTTACGTATGTGATTCAACCGACGGACACCTTGCAAGATCTCTGCATGTCTATGGTAGGGCGATGTGACAGCAAGGTTTTGTCCGAAATCCGCAGGCTTAATCCAAATCTAAAAGACCTTGACCATCTTCACGTAGGACAAGAAATCCAGCTCCCGATGTCGTGGGCAAAGTGAGAAACACACTTCCGAGCGCGTACAGATGTTGAAATCGCAGCGTGGAGCAACCGAACACTTATGAGCAAGAACTTTGAGCTTCTCCAACGAGTAGGTAACGTTCAGACCCTGTTCGAAACAGCGATCCAGGGGGAGGATACTGTTCCGGCGGCGAAGGATGAAGCAAGCCTTGCCCTGGATAAAGAGACCTTCGAGAGAATCATGCTGAATGCATCTTTGCCCGATGTTTTTGAGACAGTTAATGAGCCGCCTTTCGGAACTTTCGGTACATGGCCCGAACCGCGCCCTGTGCTGGACGAGAAAAAAGCGAGCGTTTCGCAAGACGATGATTTCGCGACAATATTTCGGCCCTCGGAAAATCCAACCAGTTGGATTGACGATTTTGCGGACTATGTTGAGAAGAATTCCATGCAAAATGCAGCGGAGAGCCCTTCCTTACCGAAAGCAGCGCCTGAGGAACAGGAACTTCGCGTGCCGACTAGCCCGACGGACATGGGATCCACTACCCCAGTTAGGGAAGAGGCGCGGCGGAGCTTCCGTCCAAAGTTCTCTCCGTCATTCCAATGGATTGAAGGAATTAAGCGCGCCGCCAATAAATGGAAACGGAAGCTGCCGGCGCGCGGTAGCCAGCAAGATAACCGTATCGATGCGATCGCGCGCGAAGAAGAATTCAAGTTAGTTCAGCGTGTTTTCCCCGGAACAAATCAGGGTTCGCCGCGGGTAGCGCTGTTTGCTGGTCTTGAAAGCGAGTCGGGTTGTGGTTCGATCTGCGCCCGCGCGGGGAAGATACTCGCGTCTCGTGCCGAAGGGCCAGTGTGTGTTGTGGATGCAAATTTCCAGGCGCCCTCGCTGCACGAATACTTTGGTGTGGAAAATTGCAAAGGACTGGCCGAAGCCACCGTTGAATCCGGTCCCATACAGAATTTCGCCCAGCAAATCCCGGAGCATGACCTGTGGTTGCTGCCAAGCGGGAAGTCAGCTACTGAATTACGCTTTCCCGCGATGGCAGAAGGATTGCGAGAAAGAATAAAAGAACTGCGCGACACCTTCCGGTATGTCGTCATACACTCGGGACCGCTCCGACTGCAAACCAGCGCGATGCAGCTTAGTCGTTGGACCGATGGTGTCGTGCTGGTGGTGGAGGCAAATAACACGCGGAAGGAAGCGGCGCGGCGGGTCAAGGATAATCTAGCGGCTGCCAACGTGAGCGTACTTGGAGTTGTGTTGAACAATCGCGCATTTCCAATTCCCGACGCCATCTACCGGAGGCTCTAAGGATAGATTCTACTTCTCGTGAGGTTAAACGCGATTACAAACCCGGGCTGTTTCGAATGTGATGAGCTTCGTCCCCTCAAAAGCAGGCGCCTCCTAATAACCCCAGTCCCTAAGAAAATCCTGCCCACGCGACTCACCGCCCTAATTTCAGAAAGAATGGTTAAACAAAATGGCTGAACAACAAACTTGGCAATGGCCAAGCCGGATAGCCCTGCTGGCCGACCGATCAGAGAGAAATTTCTATTTCACCTGCAAGCGTTGCCTGGACTTGATCCTTGCAGGTGTCCTGTTTGTCTTTCTTTTCCCGCTATTCTTGCTGATCTCTGTCCTGATCAGGCTGGATTCACCGGGCCCAGTGCTGTTCACCCAGGAACGCGTTGGAGCAAAACGGCAATCGGCAGGGGGACGTGCATTCTGGCTCGTTCAGAATTTCACGATGTACAAGTTCCGGTCCATGGTCGCGAACGCTGATTCTTCAATTCACGAGGCGTACATTCGAGACTTTGTCGAAGGTCGTGCCCACCCCTCGCTGGAAAATGGCGGGACATTCAAGCTCACCAATGATCCACGAGTGACGCGACTCGGCCGATTTCTGCGGAAATTCAGTTTGGATGAGCTGCCGCAACTCTTGAACGTATTGAAAGGAGACATGAGCCTTGTGGGGCCTCGTCCGGTGCCTCCTTACGAAGTCGCCTGCTATGGAAACGGGCATCACAAGAGACTGGCTGCGCTGCCCGGGATCACTGGCCTTTGGCAAGTGAAGGGGCGCGGCAAGGTTTCGTTCGAGGAGATGATCCGCATGGACCTCGAGTACATTCACAACACGTCCCTTTGGCAGGATCTCAAAATCCTTTGTCTTACCGTCCCAGCGGTACTATCCAGGAGAGGTGCAGAATGAATACCACATTGCTTCCACTCGGAGGCAAGAAACATCTGGAAAGCGCGAAACCGTTGGGAGTCGCCATTATTGGGTGCGGCTACTGGGGTATGAATTATGTCCGGATTTTCAACGAACTGACGGATGCGCGCGTACTGGCAGTCTGCGACCAGAGTGCAGAACGTCTGAATGAGGTTGCGCGACGGTTTCCGGGAGTGTACCTGACGACGCAGATTGACGATGCGGCGTCGCAGCCAGACGTAGATGCGGTTGTCGTTTGCACTGAAGCTTCGACGCACTTTAACGTGGCGCGCCGCCTGTTAATGGCTGGGAAACACGTCCTCGTGGAAAAACCACTGACCATCATTGCTGCCGACTCTGAGAAGCTGATTGACTTGGCTGAATCCAACTCCGCCATCTTGATGGTCGGGCACACCTTCATCTTCAACGCTGGTGTCCGGAAGGTGAAGGAGTACGTGCAAGACGACCGTGGCCGAGTTTATTATTTATACGCTCGCAGGACAAACCTGGGCCCCATCCGACGCGACGTTAATGCCCTTTGGGACCTCGCCCCGCACGACATCGCGATCTTCAACTACCTCCTCGGCAGCACGCCCCAATGGGTGAGTGCGGTCGGAGGCAAGGTACTAGGCAACTGCCGCGACGATGTTGGGTTCATCTCACTCGGCTATCCTGACAATGTTCTTGCTCACGTTCATGTTAGCTGGGCCGATCCTGACAAAGCTCGAGAGGTCGTGGTCGTCAAAAGTGATAAGAGGATCGTCTTCAATGACCTGAACGGAGTTGAGCAGGTACGCGTGTTTGAGAAGGGCGTCAGTCCTGTTGAACACGAACCACTGAACTATGGCGAATTTCGATTCGAGATCCGGGATGGCGACATCATCAGTCCCCGCATCGAGCCGGTTGAGCCGCTGAAGCACCAGTGCCGGCATTTTCTGGATTGTGTGCGAACCGGGAAGCGGCCCATCAGCAGTGGGGTTGAAGGCCGAGACGTTGTGCGAGCGCTTGAAGCCGTAAATCGTTCCATTGAATGCAAGGGCCTCCAAGTGGAGGTAGAAAACAAAGGTGATTATGTCCACCCAAATGTTAATGCACTCGAAACAGCCACAAGTGCCGTTCGTTGATCTTGCTGCTCAGTTCCGCACGATCGAAGGGGAAATTAACGAGGCGACGTCCAGAGTAATACAGCAAACTGATTTTATCCTGGGACGTGAAGTAAGCCTGTTCGAGGAAGAGTTTGCCGCGTTTTGCGAGGCGAAGTACGCAGTTGGTGTAGATTCGGGGACGTCGGCGCTTGAGCTGGCCCTCCGGGCGTTCGACATCGGACCAGGCGACGAAGTTATCACTGCTGCGAACAGCTTCATCGCTTCCGCACTGGCAATTTCCCACGTTGGCGCGACACCGATCCTCGTAGATGTAGACCCAAACACCTACACAGTGGACGTGTCTGCTATCGAGAGAGTCATTACTCCTCGAACCAAAGCGGTTCTTCCGGTGCACCTCTACGGCCGTCCCGCTGACATGGATCAAATTCGTCAACTTGCAAACAAGCATGGGCTGGTGATTATTGAAGATGCTTGCCAGGCGCACGGCACGCGGTATAAGGGGAAGCGGGCGGGCTCCTTAGGACATGCAGCAGCTTTCAGCTTCTATCCAGGCAAAAACTTGGGAGCTTACGGCGACGGCGGCGCCGTGGTCACAAATGACCTCGGGGTCGCAAGACGTTTGGAAATGCTGCGCAACTATGGGCAGAAGGAAAAATATCAGCACCTATTCCGCGGCTACAACCGACGGCTCGACACCTTGCAGGCTGCTGTGCTGCGCGTCAAACTGAAATACCTGGAAAAGTGGAACGCCGCGCGCCGCCGGAACGCGGCCCTTTATCACAGATTCTTGGATGGTTGCAATGTTGTACTTCCAAGGGAGGTGGGAGGCGCCGAATCCGTCTGGCATCTCTACGTGATTCGCGCCGAGCAACGCGACGCACTAAAGGAACACCTCATCGGCCGAGGTATCAACGCCGGGATTCACTATCCGATTCCGATCCATCTACAGCCGGCATATCGTGATTTGGGGCACAAGCGAGGAGATTTCCCGGTCACCGAATTGTACGCACGGCAAGTCCTGTCTTTGCCGATGTACGCAGAAATCACGCAAGATCAAATCGAATACATCGCTAAGACGGTGCACGATTTCATGTCCGCCGGGCAGGATGCCCAATCGGTGTCGGAGTCTCTTAACCAAGGCCCGGGCGCGAGTGCATGAGTCCGGCGAGATTGCGAGCACCCGGAGCAATTAGCGAAAGGAGGCAGACCTGGGAAAGGAGTTGCAGGCACGAGCAGTAAACGCAATTTCGGGTCCGAGCCAGACGGCGGGAGCGGCGACCTACCCACGTCTCCGCTCAGTCGGCGCGGACTCTCTGGTAGTCGCCATTTTGAGTCCTTTTCTTGCCGTGACCTCCAGGAGTCTTCAAAGGTTTCTCTTGGCGATTGTCATCCTGGATATCCCCATCCAATTCGGCACGTATCTCTTCTACCGGCCTCTAGATGCCGCGCGAGGGGCATTAAAAGGCCTGAGCGTCTCGGCGACAACGTTCGCCCTAGCGGCTCTATACACGTCCTGGGTCGTCCGGGCACTCGCAAGAAGAACGCCCAGGGACCGTTCCTCGCTTCAGATTAATCTGCCGCTTGTAGCGTATCTCGCCATCACAGCACTCTCAGTGCTCGTCGCCGGAGATCAGACCCTCTCGCTCTTCGAAGTGTACCTCTTGCTGGAAGCCTGCCTGATCTATTTCTATGTCGCCAACAATGTACGAACCCGGCAGGATGTCATGTTCGTTGTGTCGTTGCTTCTGGGCGGATGCTTGTTTGAGAGCCTGGTCATCACCGTAATGAAATTCACGGTGACAGCGTCGACGACATGGGATTATCCAATTCACATCATCGCCGAGGGTCTTGGCGACAGCGGACGTATGCGGATCGGTGGCACGATCGGAGTGCCCAACGTAGCAGGCGCTTACCTCAGTGTCATGCTTGCGTTTGCAGCCGGCATACTATTTGCGGATCTGGGCAAGACGTACAAATGGCTGGCATCGGCCGTGCTTGGGCTAGGCGGCGTCGCGCTAATTTTCACGTTCTCGCGTGGAGCGTGGATTGCCCTGGTCTTGGCGATGGTGGTGCTGTGCTTCGTACAGTGGCGCCAGCGTGGCATTTCTTTGAAGCGGCCCATCGCGATCCTCGCAGTCATTACATTGCTGTATCTGCCCCTTCACGGCGTCATTTCGGAACGTCTTTTCGGCAACGACCAAGGATCTGCGGAGGCCCGCATTCCTTTGAACAAGTTGGCGTTTAGAATGATTGCGGACAATCCGGTGTTGGGAGTGGGTGCAAACAATTTCACTTCAGCAATGGACCAATACGCGACTTCCGAATTTCGTCATGAATGGCTCTGGGCGGTTCACAACAAATATCTATTGATTTTGGCGGAGACCGGGATTGGTG
>DASQYT010000156.1:0-3839 GCA_035639075.1 Candidatus Elarobacter sp. | reverse complement strand
GGCGCCGGCAAAAAGCCAGGAATCGACCTTCGCGTCGATGGCCCGCAACTCAGACTGCAAACCCGGCGTGTAGCCTTCCGGGTCGTCCACCAGAAAGCCTGGGTAGACGCGAAAGAATCGCGCCAGTAGGTCACGCGTTGTGTGCGTCAAGTGGGGCCTGGCACCATTCTCGATTTGTGAGAGATACGCCTGGCTCAGGCCGCGGCCAATTTCGCTCTTCATCGCGGAGGCCAGTTCCTGTTGCGTCATTGAACGGCCCAGCCCGCGCAACGAACCTTCTACAGCGCGAAGGGAGCGGAGTTTGTCGCCAAGTTTCATGGGAGAACTCCTTATTGCAATCTGCAAATACGATATTACATAACGCTATTTTGTCAAGCGAAATCGACTCCCGTCTCTTGGTTTCTCTATCTTGGTGAAATCACTAAGTTTGCTGGATTGCTGGGAGGATTGGCTCGGAATTTCAAGCCCGTAATCTAGCTCGTGCCGCAAACCAGATTCATTCCGGCTTCTTCAGTGACTGGAGATCGATTCCCAGTTGCTGGCACTTTTTGTATAGATGGCTGCGCTCCAGGCCCAGCGCACGCGCCACATTGGTCATGTGAAAATTGTTGCGCCGAACTTCCGCGAGCATCACTTCCCTTTCGAACGATTCCGTGCGCTCCGCCAGTGTGCCCGTTGCACTTCCCCCTGGCGAAGTGGATGAGCCCCTTGAGGAAGAGTCAGAAGTGGGGAGAATGAGACGGACTTCCGCGGCGGTGATGTCCTCGTTCGAGGCGAGAAGGATGAGGCGCTCCACAACGTTGCGCAATTCACGCACATTCCCGGGCCACGCGTACTTGCGCAATTCCGCGATGGCTTCATCAGCGAAGATTTTTTCTTTCCAGGCGTTTTGCGCGGCCACCTGGCGCGCGAAATGCGCGACAAGATCGGAAAAGTCCTCAGGGCGTCCACGCAACGGTGGCAGCTGCAAGGGAAAAACATAAATGCGGTGGAACAAATCTCGCCGGAACGAATTCTGTTTTACAAGGTCTTCGAGGTTGCGGTGCGTGGCGACCACAACGCGGACATTCACCTTGATGGGTTTGTCGCCGCCGACGCGCTCGACTTCGCCTTCTTCCAGCACGCGCAATAATTTCGCTTGCATCGCCAAGGGCATGTCGCCGATTTCATCCAGAAAAAGAGTGCCGCCATCGGCTTGTTCGAACCTGCCGAGATGTCTGGCTGCGGCGCCGGTGAACGCGCCTTTTTCATGGCCAAAGAGCTCCGACTCGATCAATTCCGCCGGCACCGCCGCGCAATTCAACGTAATGAAAGGGTGCCCCTGCCGCGGCGATTTTTCATGGATGGCGCGCGCGACCAATTCCTTGCCTGTCCCCGTCTCGCCAAGGATGCAAACGCGCGTTTCGCTGGCGGCAACGCGGTCAATTTGCTCCAACAACTTTTTCATCGCCGGGCCCAAACCAACGAGTTCGTGTTTGCCAAGGCGCTGCCGCAACTCGCGGTTTTCCTCTTCGAGCCGCGAGAGCCGCAGCGCATTGTCCACGGTCACCAAAAGTTTGTCCGTGGAAAGCGGTTTCTCAAGAAAGTCAAGCGCGCCCAGCTTGGTGGCTTTCACCGCCATTTCGATGTTTGCTTGCCCGGAAATGAGCACGATAGGCGTCTTCAGTCCGGCTTTCTTTAAATCTTCGAGCAGTTCCAGGCCGCTTTTCCCGGGCATCACCACGTCGGAAAGAATCAGGTCAAACGAGTCGGCGCGGAGCAGATCGAGTGCGCGCGCAGCGTTGTCGCAAACAGTCGCTTCATGCCCTGCCATTCGAAAAGCGCGGGAGAGAGATGCCAGGGTATTGTGATCGTCGTCAACGAGGAGGAGATGGGCTTTTCGCGGCAAGCTTCGGTCCTTTGTGAAGCGTTAGTCAGAAGCCGCGGCCAGTGTGGACGGCGTGATCTTCGCCTCTGGGGCCGCCTCGCGGGCTTTCGAAGCGCGGCCGGCCTGGCGCTGTGGCAGATCGATTCGAAACGATGTGCCTCGGCCTTCGTCGCTGGTCACCGAGATCGTGCCGTGATGGTCGCTGATCACGGACTGCACGATGGCCAGCCCAAGCCCGGTCCCTTGCGATTTTGTCGTGTAATACGGCGTGAAGAGCCGCGAACACTCTTCCGGCGTCAGTCCTTTTCCCGTGTCGGCCACTTCGATGCGCACCGCACCGTTCTTTTCCGAGGTCCTTAGCGTTAGCGTGCCTCCCGCAGGCATGGCATCGAGCGCGTTCAGCACCAAATTCTGAAAAGCGCGGTGGAGCAAGTCAGGATCCGCATCGATATCTGGCAAGGGCTCGGTCAGGAACAACTCGGGCGTGATGGTGGGCTTGCCGACTTCATTGAATTGCGGTTCGAATAGCCGTACAGCGTTGCGCAACGCCTCATTGACATTTACGCGCACAAACTGCGGGGCGGGCATCTTTGAAAAATCGCTGAAGCGCCCAATGATGGTGTTGAGATTGGCAAGCTCCGCTTTCAAAGTTGCCGTCGACTCGTTGAAGACTTCCAGGAATTGTTTGGCGTCGAGTTGCCGCGCCTTTTGCAAGTTTTCAACGGTAATCTGCATGGGAAAGAGCGGGTTGCGCAATTCGTGGGCGAGACGCCGCGCCAGTTCGCGCCAAGCGGCAACGCGCTCAGTTTGCACCAGACGCTCCTTCTGCGCGGCAAGAGTTTGCGTCATGTGATTGAACGCTTCGGCAAGCTGGCCGACCTCGTCGCCCCCGCGAACGTCGATGCGCGTATCCCATCTTCCGCTGGCAACTTCGCGCGCGCCTTCGGCAAGCTCCTCGACGGGCTTGGTGATCCGCGCGGAAATCCAGAAGCTGACGAGCAATCCCACGAATAGCGCGGCGGCCGCGACGGCCACCGCGATCTTCAGGATTTGGCGTGTTAACAGGACCAGCTCTTTACGCGAGCTACCGACAAAGAAAATGCCAAGCAGTTCGTTGTTGCGGCCGGTCAAAGGAATGGCATGAAATGTTTCTGCATCGGCGGGGTCGCGGGTCCACTCGATCGTTCGAATCATGGGCTGAGGTTGCTTTTGCAACTGCT
Source organism: Candidatus Elarobacter sp. (assembly GCA_035639075.1). Classification (GTDB taxonomy): domain Bacteria; phylum Acidobacteriota; class Terriglobia; order Acidiferrales; family UBA7541; genus Acidiferrum. The sequence goes on along the minus strand of DASQYT010000156.1, from coordinate 752 downwards.
CAACGAGAGGGGTGAACCGCTCCGCCTGCTCCGCATCGATCTTTTCGGCCAGCAGGGACGTGGCTGTAAAAGTTGGATCGAGGTTGGTATAGATGAGTGCGCGCATCCCAGCGGGCAGGACCAGGGAGGCGAGGAAATTCTTGTCGAGCCGATGCCCTGCGGTAATGTACAGGCTCTTGTCCGCTACGGTGTTGTTGGTGCGAACGACCGTGAGCGAGAGGGCCACGCCATCAGGCAATTCCTCTTTGCGCAAAAAAGCCGGAGCCTCATTCCAGTCCTTGACTGATGTAATCCACTCATTCTTGTAACCGACACGGGAAGGAAATTGCGCCGACGAAACCAGCACGCCGTCATGTTTGACGAATTCCACGAAGTCCAGGCCGTGGTCCTGAGCAGCCCCGTTTGCGTCCCGAAAATAAATGGAAAGATCGGCGTTGGGGTGCGAAAGATCAATAGCCATGCGTTCGGTGAGGTTGGCTTCGGCAATGTTTTTTGCTTGCCGGGCAATTTCTTCGCCGCGTTGGACAAACTCCTTTTTGAATTGGGCAACGAGGGCTTCGGTGCGCTCGGCGTCCATGGCTTCGAACGCGGCCTGGGTGTAATACGTCACGGCATAGGCAACCACGGATACGGACGCAAAAATAGTGAGCAGGACGGCGAGCAGCAATTTAGTTCGGAAGCTCATAGCTTGGCAGATATGGGTTACGGATTGATGATATCACGGCTCTAAATGACGAAGGACTGTCCGCCAT
>DASQYT010000155.1:0-2949 GCA_035639075.1 Candidatus Elarobacter sp. | reverse complement strand
AAGGGCTTCGTCACGTAGCCATCTGCGCCTTGCTGCTCGCCCCAGAACTTGTCGCTGGCGGAATCTTTCGACGTCACCATAATCACGGGAATCGAATTGAACTCCGCATTTCCCTTCAGATCGCGGCACACCTGAAAGCCGTTTCGCCCCGGCATGACGATGTCCAGCAAAATCACGCTCGGCCGCTCACTGATAATGGTTTCCTCAACGCGCTTGGGGTCATGCAAGGCGATCGGCCAATATCCCTCTCTTTCCAGCAGACCTTGCATTAGCTTGACCTCGGCGGGCGAGTCGTCAACGATCAGGACTTTTTTGTGCACAGCCGTGCTCTCCCCATAGTTGTCCACAGAGTAGAGGTGCACGTCGGGAGCCAGCTTTTGGGTTCCGCGTGCCCTTGTGTCGTGTTATGGCAAGTACCAGTAAATGAGCAGGTTACAGCGGTTTAGGGAGGGCCTCAGCGGCGCCGGGTGGTCGACCCGGCTGCCTCTTCCGTCTCAGCTTGAGATGCATTCTCAGCTTCCTGCATCTCGCTCGCAAGCGATGAGAAACGCTGCATCACCTCGTTGATTCGCAGTGCCATACTGTGCATGGTTTTGATTTGCGCGAGCGACTGTGCAGAGAGTTGCCCGGGCTCCAGAAGGAGCAATTCGGCATTCCCCAGAACGGAAGTCAGCGCGTTATTTACGCTGTGCTTCATCTCCAGCATGTAGCGTCCAAGCGTGGCGTGGTTCTCGTTCTTGGCGGCGTTTCGCTCCGCCTGCCGCGCGATCTGTAGAGCCTTCGCCCGGCGCAAAGATTCACCGGCGACGAGCAGAAGTGTTTGCGCCCAATCTTCGCGAAACCGAATGTGCAACAGTCTTGGGTATTTCCCTCGCAATTGGCCAAACTCCTGTGAATCAGCCGGAATACAAAGAATCACCGCGGTCGCAGGTTCGAGCGACCTCAATACGCCGGTAATTTTTCCTTCGCTGACAGGTCCAACAACGACAAGATCGTGCGACGGCGCATTCTGTTCATGCCATGAATCGCTGTTGAGCACAGTAATGTTCGGAGCCTGGCGTTCGGCCTGCCAGCAGCCCGTAAGCAGCCGGGCAAATTCGCTATCATCGGTCAGGATGACTACGTTGGCGTGTCGCAATGAAGAGCAGCTCCCTGGAGTTTCTCTCCGGCGTCGCCGGAGCAGTTCGCCATCGGCTACAGTTTTTCTGCTTCGTCCAGCGTTGAAAGCAGACGTTTCGTACTGATCCCTAGGTTTACCGCCGCCTCCGTGTCCTTCGCTTGCTTGGCCACATCTACGCGCTCCTGCAAACGAGTGACTTCTACTCGCGCCATGTTCATTGCTCGGTCAAGCGAGGTGGCGTTCCCGGTTTCCTTGGCTGATTCCATCGCCGCGGTGACCAGCACACGGGCTACGACGGCGCGCCGCAAATCTTCCGCGGACGGTCCGTCTTCGCTGACGAACGCCGTTACTTCCCAGGAGGACAGCAGAATTCGCGCCCCGCCGATCTTGACGGTGGTCATCGACCTTCCACGTGTAGGAGGCGTCGCGATCAGTTGCTCCCAAATCTGTTCCATGCAGTTTTCGAAGTCTAGTGCCACCACGGAATCTGGCTCCGCGGCTCCAGACCCAGGGCGTTCCTTCGTTTTCGCGTTGGCTTTGGGAACAGCGGGTCCCTGGGAAGTCTTCTTCGCCGCCGGGGTTGATTTCGCCGGTTGACCTGGTAATTGCTGAATTGCGCCTTCGCCCGCTTTTCCGACTGCCTTCTCCAGCGCTTGCTCGACATCCGCGCGGAGCCCGAGCAGCTTATCGAACGCTTGGCTGACAGACCTTTCCGTGTACTCTTTCTGGAAGGGCTGCTTCCATTCTTCGGCAATCGTCAAAATCTTTGTTAGTGGTTCTGACGCAGAGAGCCCTAAACGATGGCAGTCGATGGTACGTACACCGGCGGATTGCAACTGGCTAAGTCCGGCGCGAATTGCGATCAAGTCCGCATGCATCAGTTCAATCAGCGTCCGGCGGAGGAGAAAATTGAACCGGATAAAGGCCACCAGTGCAGCGGGATCGTAGAACATCCCCCCGGCCGTTTCCTTCACTTTGCGGCCCTGCTCGATAAAGTTCGTTTTTAGAATCTCCCGCAAGCTGCGGAGAGCCCTCAATGATTCGATCATTTGCTCTAATGGCGCGCACCATGCGAGCGGGGCTGGATCAACCTCGCCGAGGACCGGCTCCATAACGTGCGCAACATCTGCTGGTTCAATCTGCTTGTGATAAATCTTAGCCGGTGCGCAGAGCGCAAAGTACTGCACTAGTAGGAAGTCAATCTTGTCCCGATCAACGCTGCTCTTCTTCGTCTTGCGTAGATGGCGTTGAATCAGCGCACGCAGCCCTGTTTCGCTGGCGTTGAGCGTAGTCATCTGCAGCAGATGACGGAGCTGATGCACCAACACGCGCTGGTCCATCGAATCCAGCCATTCGTGCACCTGGCTGAAGATCTCCAGGTCCGGTTTCTCCGGAAGGTTACGCTTCGCCTGCGTAAAGGGAATTTCGATCTCCAGCTGTTTCGCCAGCGCCAGGTATATCGGGAACACCGCCCGCGCTTCTTTCCATTGCGCCTGGCGTGGACTTTCCGATCGAGCCGAAGCCGGGATATTCAACGTAGTCGTCTTGGTCACGGCTGTGTCACCACCCAGTCGCAGGGGCCCTGCAAGAATCGGACGGCCACCGCTTTGCGTCCTTCGTGATATTGCACGCCGACGACAGTTGCTTCCGTCGGCCGCCCTTCTCCAGTTGCTTCGATTCGCACGTGATCGTCGAACTCCAAAGGCAGGTTTGACACGAAAATTGCGTGCTCCGGGCCGCCATATTCCACGACCGCGGCCTCGCGAAGGCTGGTTGCACCTCCGCGCCGTGTGATCACCTGCACCGGAATTCGAATGGGCCGTGCATGT
>DASQYT010000154.1:0-11427 GCA_035639075.1 Candidatus Elarobacter sp. | reverse complement strand
GTTCTTTGGCCATCCCGAGGTTTACATCGCGATTTTGCCTGCCATGGGCATGTGTTCGCAGTTGCTCTCGGTTTTTTCGCGCAAACCTATCTTCGGGTACAAGGCGATGGTGTACGCCATCATGGCCATCGGCTTTCTCGGGTTCATGGTTTGGGGACATCACATGTTCATGAGCGGGATGAGCCCGTACACGGCTTTTGCTTTTTCGATCATGACCATGGGCATTGGCGTCCCGTCGGCCATCAAGACGTTTAACTGGCTGGGCACACTCATGCGCGGGCGGATTCGATTCACGTCGCCCATGCTTTTTGCCATCGGATTTGTGTCTCTCTTTGTGACTGGTGGAATCAGCGGACCGTTCCTCGCGCAGCCGGTGCTGGATATTTATTTGCACGAGACCTATTTCGTGATCGCGCACTTTCATTTGATTATGGGCGTGGCGTCGATCTTTGGAATATTCGCGGCAACGTATTATTGGTTCCCGAAGATGTTTGGCCGCATGATGAACGAACCGCTGGCGAAGCTGCATTTTTGGCTCACGTTCGTCGGCGCGTACGCGATTTTCATGCCCATGCATTATTACGGCATGAGCGCGGGGTTGCGGCGCTACTCGCAATCCACGGAAGTGGCCTACATCCTTAAATTGCTCCCGATACAGAGATTCATAACGATTGCCGCGTTCATCACCATCGCCAGCCAGTTTATTTTTGTCATTAATCTTTTCTGGAGCATGTTCAAGGGAGCGAAGGCCAGCGACAATCCGTGGGAAGCAACCACGCTCGAATGGATCACCGCCACGCCGCCGCCGCACGATAATTTTGGCGGGCGCACGCCGGTCGTCAACAACGGTCCTTACGAATACAGCGTGCCGGGCACGCCTCGCGATTTCGTGATGCAGACGGACCCTGAAATCAAACCAAAACACTGATCACATATGGCCAGCTTGACTACAACGGCGACAGTAATGGAACCAGAAATCTCCTATGTCGGGTTGCCGGACTATGGCACGCGGTTGCGGCGCGCGCGGCTTGGACTGCTGGTTGCATTGATACCGGTAATGATGCTGTTTGTTTCGTTTACCAGCGCTTATGTGGTGCGGCAGGGTTTGCCGACGCTGGACCCGCGCACGAACAATCTTATTCGCGACTGGATTCCGGTGGCGCTGCCGAGATTATTGCTGCTCAATACGTTTGTGCTGCTGATCAGCAGCGTGAGCATGGAATTGGCGCGCCGGCAAATCAGAGCGCGAGCGGTGACGGAGGCGACATCAACGGCCACTGGAGTTTCCAGCGGCGATCCAATAAGAATGCCCTGGCTTGCGATGACTTTTGTCCTCGGTCTCGCGTTTCTTTTCGGCCAGTGGACAGCGTGGAAGCAGTTGGCGGCAAACGGATTTTACGTTTCCACGACGCCGAGCAGCTCTTTTGTTTATTTGCTGACCGGCGCGCACGCCGCACATTTGCTGGGCGGAGTTGTCGCCCTGCTTATTGCGAGCATCGCTGCGCTGCTGCACCGTTCCTTGAAGACGCGCAGCATCGTCGTCGACGTGACGGCGTGGTACTGGCATTTCATGGCCTTGTTGTGGATTTACATTTTTGGCTTGATGAAGTTTGTCAGTTAGCTGCGAGTTGATCCGGAGGTCGAACGCATGGCTGATTCCGCGCTGCACGACATCCCGTCGGTTTACGAACCGTCGCTGTTCGGCACGTACTCGAAGAAAATCGGGATGTGGCTGTTCCTGCTCTCCGATTCGCTGACGTTTGGGGCGCTGCTCTACGCTTACAGCTACGGGCGCATTTCCACCGCAAATTGGCCGACGCCGTTCCACTCCGAGAGCATCGTAAACGCCACGATCATGACGGCGTTCCTGCTTACCAGTTCACTGACGATGGTGCTGGCGGTCCGCGCCTCGGTGGGCCACAACGCCAAGGCGCAGACACTTTGGTTGCTGGCCACCATGGCGTGCGGTGCGGGATTCATCATCCTTCACGGCCGCGAGTGGAGCAACTTGATCGCGGAAGGCCTGACGCTGCCGATGTTCCCCAAAGTTCCCGGGCATGAAGCCGCTAGCGAGTTTGTCAACGTATCCCAGACCGTGCCGCAGTTCGCCTCCACATTCTTTACGCTGACTGGAATGCACATGCTCCACGTGACGCTGGGCGTGATTTACCTCGGCGTGGTTGCGCTGCGGCGCAAGTTCATCCCCATTTTGCTGATGCTGTGGCTGGTGGCGTGGCTGGCAACGCCGGCCTATAGCCCGTTCCATTACGGCGCGCACGTTCTCCTAATCGCGGCGATTGTGTGCGGAATTATCCTGTGGCTGAAACCCAAAGTATACGACTCGTCGGACGTGGAAGTCGCCGGCCTGTACTGGCACTTCGTGGATCTTGTGTGGATGTTCATTTTTCCGTTGGTCTATCTGATGTCGGCGAAGATTCTCTAGGAGCGCGAGAGTTATGGAACCAGATCAAATCGCCATAGCGGAGCGGGTTGCAGAGCAGCACCGTCATCACAAAAAAGCGCTGTTCTTCTGGGTCTGGGGCGCGCTGCTGGTGATGACTGCCATTGAGGTTTATCTGACCTATCAGAATATGGAGCCGGTCAAAATGCTGACCATTCTGATGGGCTTGTCGCTGATCAAAGCCGCGCTGATCATTGGATTTTTCATGCACTTGAAGTACGAAGTTTCGCGCATGAAGTGGCTGACAATGTGTTCGGTCATCGCCTGCCTTATCTTGATGACTATCTTCTTTTTCCCGGACGCCAGGCGTATTATCGAGCTGGGAGTGAAATGAAACTGCGCGCTGCGATACTCGGCTTGTTGCTTCCTCTGTGGGCGGCGCCTGCGTTCAGCCAGGGCTGCGCGATGTGCTTCAGCACGGCTGCGGCGGCCTCCAAGGACGGCCAGAGAGCTATCAGCAAGGGCGTCCTCGTGCTGCTCGTTCCACCAGCGGGCTTTATGAGCCTCGGCGTTGGGCTGGCACTTTACTACGGAAAAAAGCGCGATCAGGAGAACTGCTGAGCTACCCGGTCCGGTTGCGTAATTTGCAGTGAAAAGGGCACGCTACCCCCTACCCCCATCATTTTGCATGAATGTGAAAGCAAAGAGCTTACAAAATCTGCATTTCGTAAGTGGCTGATTTTAAAGGGCGCGATTTGGGTTGTTTTGGGTTTGCCAAAGCGCGAATGGCCGCCTAGAAAAGAAAAAGCGGGAGCAAGCTCCCGCAGTCCCAAACGCAGTTATCTACAAAGTTAAGTGTATCACGATTTTTGGAAAAGTCAAGGGAAAAGTTTGGTAGTGTGTCAGTTTCCTATTACCGCTGCCACCTCAGATGGTCGACGCGTCTGAGGGGATTGCGGCGTAACACCCAAGGTGCTAACCTTCGTCAAAGGGTGTTCTATGGACTCCGCATGGCTCATTAAGAAGACTCTTACTGGCCTCTTCATATTGGGGGTCGTAATCTTTGGAATAATTCGGCTCGGCTTTGGAACGGCCGCCGTGGCCGGACTGGGCCACGTGCCAATGTCAATGGTCCCTGCCCGTTTGCGACGCTTTCTGTTTGGCGAACGAACCAACACCGCGCACAAACCGGCGAAGTGACGCCAGTTCTGCTCTTCTCTCCTTCTGTCACGGCCTTGGTGATAACGAATCTGTGGTCTAGTCGCTTTTTCTTTCTGGCTGCGGCCTTGAATCGCCCCTTTAGCATAAAGAAAACAGATGCAAAGCAGTCTTTCCTTGCATAGGCAAAGAGGGGCGTTTGGGGCCGTACTTTAGCCGGAGGCTGTCAGCGGTGCTTGATGAACGTGCCGTCATTCAGCTCGGCCATTGCCTGGCGTAGTTGCGCTTGGGTGTTCATCACGATGGGACCGTACCAGGCAACCGGTTCTTCGATGGGCTTGCCGGATACGAGCAGGAAGCGGATGCCTTGGTCGCCCGCTTGGACGGTGATTTCATCGCCGCGGTCGAACAGCACCAGCGAGTGATTCTTGACGTCATATACCGGCGGCGCATCGGGTTTGGCGACTTGTTCAGTCAGAACCGCGCGAGGTTCCGAGGAATCGCGGAACGTGCCGGCGCCCGCGAACACGTAGGCAAAGGCGTTGCGCGTGGTCTCGACTTTGAGCCGCTTGCACTGACCCGGTGGTACTGAAATGTCCAGGTAATTTGGGTCAGCAGCCACGCCCTCGACCGGCCCTTTTTTGCCCCAGAACTCACCGCAGATGACGCGCGCGCGAGTGCCGTCGTCATCGGCGATCTCAGGGATCGCGCTCGACGGAATGTCCTGATACCGCGGGTCAGTCATCTTGAGCGCCGAAGGCAGGTTCGCCCAGAGTTGGAAGCCGTGCATGCGGCCCTGGGTATCACCTTTGGGCATCTCCTGATGCAGGATGCCGCTGCCGGCGGTCATCCACTGCACGTCGCCAGCGGTCATCTTGCCCTTGTTGCCGAGGCTATCGCCATGCTCGACGGAGCCGGCGAGAACGTAGGTGATTGTCTCGATCCCGCGATGTGGATGCCACGGAAATCCAGCGAGATAGTCTTTTGGATTGTCGTTGCGAAAGTCATCCAGCAGCAAAAACGGATCGAACTCCTTGGTTTTACCGAAGCCGAAAGCGCGCTGCAACTTGACGCCAGCGCCCTCGATGGTGGGTTGCGTTTCAATAATCTGTTTGACAGGTCTGAGTGACATAGCTTTTCCCCTCCTGCGACACACATTCGATGTGTGCCGGGCGGTAAACGATTCAGGCCTTCACGAACGGGACGCTCATGCTTGCCATCTTTTCACCATCTTAGATGCGTTACCACGATAATCGTTGCAACAGCTATTGTAGGCGAGCGAAGCGCGACCGCTGAGGAGCGGGGATAGGCGGAAGGTCAGCCAGTTCAATGAGTTAGTGCTCGGGGCGTCCGGATTCGAACCGGAGACCTCCTGCGCTTCTTATTTCCGCCTTCGGCATCCGCTTCGGAATCGGGCCGTGAGCGATTCCGTACGGATCTCAACGTTTCCCATCCGTCGGCCCGGGCCAACTGTCGCTGCGAAATGGCGCGGCGGGAAGACCCGTGTCGTCGGTGAGGTTGGGATTTCGTGGATTGCTGTTAAACGCGTATCGCACCGCTACCGGGCGAGGCACGGCGTCAGACCACACGGCAACACGGTTACGGCCTTCGCTCTTGGCGCTAGCCCAATGCCACTGGTGGTCGGCTCCGGCCACTGCGAATTCCTCGAGCTTGCCGCCGTTGCGGATGCGCAATCCCTTGCCAACATCATCAAAAGTCACCACAAGTCTTGATCCCCTCAACTTGGCGTTGCGAAACACCGGGCCCGACGCGGTCGTCTTGTAATGATATGCGGTGACCAGCGCCCAGCGGGCCATCCTTTTGCCGACGTCGAGCTTATCTTTCGGGTGAATATCGTGGGCCTCGCCGATGTCAATTGTTACGATCAGACCGCTATTTGGAGTGGTTAGTGCGGTGCGCCGTTGCGCTTCCCGCAGATAGCTCCACGGTTCATCCGACGGCTCTGGTCGCACATCGCGGTAATTGGGCAGCTGCACGATGCCGAAAGGAAAGTTGCCTTCGCCCCAACGTTCGCGCCACGCTTTGATCAAGGTGGGAAGCAGCACTTCGTATTGCTGAGCGCGGCCCTCGTTGGATTCGCCCTGGTACCAGACAACGCCCCGAATGGCATACGGGATCAACGGGGCGATCATCCGATCGTAAAGCGAAGCGGCAATGCGGCTTTCGCGCAATGCATCGGGAACCCGTGGTTCTGACGGCGGGCGCGCCTCTTCCGCCTTCGCCTTTTCCGCGGCTTCGCGCCAATCTTGCATCCGCTGCTCGTATTCCGCTTTGACTCGAGGCCGCTCTTCGTCCCAGATTTTTGTACGGTCAACGCAGGGGCGCAGATCCGGGGAAGCAAGTAGGTATTCCACCGGTGTCCAAGCTTCGGCCTGAGTCCCGCCATAAGATGAATTGATCATCCCGATGGGAATGTGCAGCGCATCGCGCAACTGGGCAGCAAAATAATAGCCCGCAGCCGAGAATCCTCGTACCGACGAAGGCGAAACCGGCTGCCACAAGGCGAGTGGGCCCGACTCGTGCTGGAAAGCAACCTTGCGGTTGATGTTGAATAAGCGGATGGCCGTGTCGTTGGCGGTGGCAATCGCAGCCTCGCCATCCGCACTTTCTGCCAGCGTGAATTGCATGTTCGACTGGCCTGAAACGATCCAGACTTCTCCGACGAGTACGTCGCCCAGTGTGATCGTGTTGTTGCCCGAAATCGTCATCGTACCGGGAGTAGCGCTGGCAGGCATCGGGCTCAGTGTGACTTGCCATTTGCCGTCAGACCCAGCCTTTGTGTTCCGGGTCTGAGAGGCGAACTTCACGACGACGGTTTCGCCCGGGTCCGCTGTTCCCCAGATCGGAACCGCTTGGTCACGCTGCAACACCATGGCGTTGCCGATCACGTCAGGGACGGCGACACTGGCCCGTGCCACCGGAGCCACTAGCAGAATCGCAAGGAATAGGATCATCGAATTAGTATTCATTGACACAGAAATCTGAAACCTCGGTAAGTCGGACCTTTTCTCAAGATCTGCGCAGACTAGAGAACCGCATAAACCGGCTACGGCGCTTTCCGCAGTTCAACCGCAAATACGTATGTCGGGCCAAACATGTTGGAGCGAAAGACCAACCATTTGCCATCAGGAGTAAATGTAACGTTAGGTTCCAAACGGTAATTGTGTTTCGAGAGGTCAACGAGTTTTTCGGCCTGCAAGGCACCATCGTGCGGCGTGAATAGATAAATCCACTGACCATTGCCGGGGGCGGCAACGCTGTTTGGACCGCCGCCGTCGCCCGCGAAGAGTTTTCCGTCGGGCGAGACGTTATAGTGTACGGACCATTCCGAGCGCTGCACCTTGTAGCGTATGGCTTCGCCGGTAGCGAGCACGACACCCGCCAGCCAGAACTCCTTCCCTTTAGGCGTTTGTAGGTCGTACCAAATGATCTTGCCACCGGGATTGAAGAACTCATGGCCGGCAATCTCCATATCCATGGTTCGCGTATGGATTTTGCGCAGGCCGGTGCCGTCCGTGCGGATTGTCCAGATGCGATCCACCTTGTGCCAGGGTCCTTCGTGGCAAAACATTATCAGCGTGGGGTCGGTCGGCGAGAACTGCACATGGTTCAGCCAGTCCGTGCTGTGATGGAAGGTGTTGATCTTTCCCGTCTTGATATCGATTGTATAGAGCGCCATCGGAATGTGCGCGGCAAGGCGTCGTTCCATCATCTGGCCCTTGCTAGGAGGATTGTCGTCGTGATCGAGTGGTTTCTCTTGTGGCTTTAGCGATGCCGACGCCGGTGGGGGTGGAAGTGGTGGCGGGGGCGCGGCCGGTTGTTCTTTTTGATCTTCCACGAAGCTGCCACCCAGCAGCGTTTCATCCGCATTCACTGCTAGCCCCGATCCGGACCGCTGCTCCAGCTTGGCGACGATGACGCGCGTGGCTCCCGTATCTAGGTTCGTAGCGCAGACCGCCCCGTCTCTTATGTAGAAGACTTGCCGGGTCTTGCGGCCGACAACCACGTGGCTGACATGGCCCTCGACCAGTGGCCGATTCATGCGGGTCCGGAGATTGATGACGGAAAGGCCTTCATGGGTGGTGAAAACCATCAAATCGCCATCCGCGGTGTAGGCATTCTGATGGAAGTAAAGGCTGGCGCTGCCCGGCTCGTTGGTCAGACGAATAATACGATGACCGGTTGATGGATCAACCCATTCCGCTGGCGGCGGCTCTTGAGCAGCGAGCGATCCGACAATCACCAACGCACTCGGCAGAAACATGCGCGCTGAATTCCGCATTGCAAGGCCCTTCGACATGTTCTCTCAGCGACGTCAGAAAAATACTCTGAGGCCAAACTGCAGATAACGCGAACTCTGGACAGGGACAAAAAGCCTCCCAGCCCCAGAATTTCCAAGATCTTGCCGTACGCGGAACAGCTTGTAGCCACCCACCGTTGTAATATCGAAAGAATTTACATTTATGAAGTTAAAGTTCTGCGGCACCGGAACCGTAAAGAAATCAGCTGGGAGCCGACCGAGCGCTCCAGTATTCGATCCCGCAGGCGGAGGCAGCCTGTAGCTGTTGATCATGGCATTGATCTGGTTAAGAAGTGCCGTTCCCGCGGGCTGCGCGGTTGTCGGTTGACCGTTGGCAACGGCCCAGTTGTTATAGTCCGCCGTGCTCAAAGGACCTGTGTTCAGACCGCCACCGCCTCCACCCCAAATGTCGGTTCCGCCAAAGTTATCGGGCACCGTGCGGAAAATCGGATGATTCAGAGCATTGAGCGCGTCCATACGCAACTGCAGGCGCCATCTTTCGGTGACCTTGAAGTTCTTTTGCACGGAAAGATCAAGGGTTTGCTGCCATGGACCTCGTGCGCCGTCTAATGTCCGTGGCGCGTTGCCAAGTTGGCCGACCGGAGCTTCCTCAAACGCAGCCGGATTGATATATGGCTGGCATAGATTGCCCACGGGGCACTTGGGATCAAACAAAGGGTTAATGATCGGTACGCCTGGAAGGATATTAGGACGAATGTCGTGGGTTACCGTGGTGCCCAAGTCGTTGGCAAAGGCCTGAGTAACGACAGCGGGAAATCCACTATAAAGACGTTCAACCCCCGCTACGGTCCATCCACCGAGGACTACGTCCACGGGCATCCAGGCATTGCGCATAAATCTCTGCCCGCGTCCAAAGGGCAGATCGTAAAGCCCCAAGAAGTTAAGAGTATGTTTAACGTCGAAGGTGGAAACAGCCCGGTCGCCGCTCGGCGTTCCTCCAAACGTGATCTGGCCGCCTGGCAGGTTGCTGCTTGTGAGAACGTTTTTGTCGGGAGAACCGTTGGAAGCATCGTCAATTGATTTACCGTAAGTGTAGTTTGCGCTCAAAGTAAGACCATGAGCCGGACGGCGTACCACACTTATGTATCCGGCATGCCGTATGCTGTTGGCCGATGCATCATTCAAAGTGAACACGTTTGAAAAACCCGGAAAGTTGGAATACAGCGTTCCGATGGGAACTTGTATAACGCTGTGACCAGCGCTACCACTGCACCGAGATCCCGCTATATCAGGGACGTTGCCAGCAACGCAGCGACCCAGCGGATCTAGGGTTTTGGTGTTAAAAGCGCTAATGCCATTGGACTCCAAGAACGCAACCCAATTCTGATCAAACAGATTGACGTTGATTTGCGGCAGGAACAGATGAGTACCCTTGGCGCCCACATATGCCGCTTCGATCACCGCGTTGGCCCCAAAGGTTCGCGAAAGCGATAAGTTCCAATTCTGAACGTAGGGCGTTTTGGTGTTCGAGGACAGAATGGCTCCCGGAAGGTTAATGCTATTTATGTACGAAAGCCCATTGACGGCGTTGCCGAGGCCTACCGCCTGCTGCGGAGTTTGCGGCACCACACTGGGCGGGTTTCCGGAGAGCGTCTGCGCAAAGGCGATATTTGCGGAGGGCAAAATCTGAGGGCCACCGAAGTTGGGGAGAGGCTGGCGGTTCTCACCCGTCAGTGGAACATGGGAGAGTCCGTAGCCTCCGCGAATCACGAAATTGTTCAGGCCGCGCAGACGCGGGACATAAGCGAGCCCAAAGCGCGGCTCGAAGTCAGTCCAATTGATAGGGGCCATGAAGATCGAGTTTCCGGATACGCCGCTGTAGGCGAATGGCACAACCGACACGGAACTGATGGGCGCGGGAAGGTTTAGCGTGCTGCCATTAGCAGCCGCTCCGCCCCCGCCAGCAACAACTCGGACTTGCGATATCGACGTAGCTGCCACGGGAGTGGTTTTGGAATAATCGTAAAGGATGGGCATGCTTTGGGCTTTCGCCGGTACGTAATAACCCTGTAGGTTGTTTGCCTCCGCTCGGGGGATTTGCAGTGAGTAGCGCACGCCCAGATTCAACGTCAGATTCGGGCGCACTTTCCAATCGTTTTGAATGAATCCAGCCGCGCCTCTCCAGCTATAACTATAAGGAACGACGGAAGTGGCGAGCAGATTGTCGTTGATTGCGCCCTCCAGAAAACTCGCCCAGACGATTCCGCCGTCGCCGGTGGACCCACCGTTGCTGGTGGTCTGGTTGTAGCGGAAACCATAACGCCCTCCGGCGGCGAAGTTGTACTGGAGAGTGTCTAGATTCTGCTGGTTCAGTTCAAATCCGAACGTCCAGGTCATGCTGCCGTGGGACACGAATAGATTGTCTACAATTTGATATTGCCTTTCGCTATTGTCGTTGATCTGGGAACTTCCCGCTCCAATATCCGCGCCAACCGTGCGGCGGTTGGCAGTCGCGCTGAAAGTGAATAAGGGCAGACCACCATTAGTCAAACTGGGCAGTCCCAACTGTGTGCTCAAATTTTGCCCGGACATGATGTCGAACTCAGGGGAGAAGGTTCCGCTGAACCTGCCGTAGGTATAGTTGAATCGCACTTCGTTGTACATCGAGGGGGAGATGGCCTGGGTGTCTCCCACTGCGTATTGGCGCGAACTGCTATAAGTCGCTCCAGTGGTGTTTAGTGGGCCATTGTTTCCGTAGACGCCGATGATGGGAATGGACGTGTAGCGAAAGAAAGCGCGGTTTTTCTGGGTAATAATTTCGTCAGCGCGCACGAGGTATCGCACCTGATTATCGCGGACAAAGCCGGTCGCCACATAGTTTTGAAGATCGCCGTTTCCATCGAGGAAGTAAGCACCTGCTTTGGGCAAGAACTGCAAAATTCTTTGCGACGTCAGGTCAATGAAATCGGAAGGCAGCACGTTGCCCGGAAAGGCGCAGTAAGTTGTAAAGCCAGCGCCGCATCCGCCAGTGCTGGTGCCCAGTGCTATCTGTTGTAGTTGTTGTTGGCCGTTGACTGCTACTGGGTTGTATACCTGGTAGATGGTACTGGAGAATGGGGTAAGCAACGTACGTCCCGCGGGAAGAGTTGTCTGAAACTGGTTTACCACGCTCGTAGGGGCCCACCCGTTGTTCACGTTCGTCAGATTACTGAAATCGCCATTCCGCATGGCGTCCGTGGGCAGCAGAGTGTATCCCTGCGTGGCATCAGACTGGTAACGCGGCTCGATGGCCAGAAAGAAAAAGGTCCGGTCGTGCCCATTGTACAGTTTGGGAATACGCACGGGACCGCCGAGATCAAACGACATCTGCGTGTAGCGAAGGTTTGAGTGCGGACGATTCACAATGGCGTTCGTCCAGGGAGCTGCATTTGTGAGCGGATTCCGGTGGTACACCGTCGCCGCGCCGTGATAGTTGTTGGTGCCCGATTTGGTCGTTACATTGATGATGCCGCCGCCCGTGTGACCAAATGCCGCCGAATAGGAAGATGTTTGGACCGTTATTTCCTGAACGGTTTCAGGAGAAAAA
>DASQYT010000153.1:0-3749 GCA_035639075.1 Candidatus Elarobacter sp. | reverse complement strand
CCATTAGCCTGAATAAACCATGTGGAATGTCAAAGAGCGGTTCTCGCCAAAAGCGATTGAAAGTCTCGCGGCGCTGGGGTTTGCCGTAGGAAGCACGCGCGGCGTAGTCCGCGTCGAAAAATACGGGTGCGGCGCGGAGTTTCGCAAAGGCCCCGACGATCTCTACCAGATGACCGTGACTCCCACCATCATGCTGAAGGGCAAGTTCACGAGGCTGTGGGACGCGGGCTACCAGAAGTTTCTGCTCACCGACGACGGACAGAAATTGCCGGCGCTCGCGACGCATCTGCAAAACCTCCGGAAGTTCAACGAAGAATTGAGAACGGCTCTCGGTATTCCGACTTTTTACAACGAAGCGCTCGGTTCCGTCAGCCAACTCAGCGTTTACGACCGGGTTAAGGGCCGCAAAGGCGCGGTGCCGGATGAAACTGTTGGCGCGCACGAGGCCGGCGGCGGGCACTAGGATCGGATTTTCTGCCGCGAAATTTCAAACTTGGGATTTCAACTTCCTCCGGCATCCTGAAGTTGCCTCCGGAACTTTTCCAGATCCACGCGATGTTTCGCGGCTTTTTTCTGCCCGATGAAGATCACCGGAACATCCCAACCGTAGCGCTCCATTAGAACAGGGTCAGCATCTATATTGACTTCACGGAGGCAAGCCCCAAATTCGCGCACGAGCGGCGCGATGGCAGACTTGGCTTCGCCGCAAAGGTGGCAACCGGGACGCGTGTAGAGAGTAACGTCGCGGGGCCCGGAGGCAGCAAGGCGGGCGTCTTCGGGATGAGCGCTCATCGTTTGAGTGCGAACCTGCATCTTAACGGGAAGCCAGCGCCGCTGGAAAGGATGAGCGCATACTATCAAGGCAGACGGTGCGAAGCGTTTCAGAAGAGGCGGAGCGAATGGGAAGAGTCGTAGTGCTGATGGACGATTTGTTCTTCCAGATGAAGCTGGCGGAAACCGCGAAGCAGGTTGGCGTGGAAGTGAAAGTGGCGGTGAATAGCGAGGCCTTGATGGGACTCATGGCGAGCGAGCCAAAACTGGTCATCGTGGACTTGAACGCGCGGAGCCAGCCCATCGCGGCGATTGAAAAGTTGCGGCAGGCGCGGAAGGACGTTCGCGTGGTCGGTTTTCTGTCGCACGTGCAAAGAGATCTTGCTGTTCAAGCGCAAGCCGCTGGCTGTGACGAAGTTCTGCCGCGTTCGAGCTTCACTCAGAATTTGGCTGCGATCCTGAGCGCGGCAAAGGATTGATGTGAACGCGGCTAAATCGATGGCTCTCGCACAAATCTTCTTCGTGAGCTGCGCCGTTCTGCTGACTCGCGCCAGCGTGCTTGCGCAAGATACCAGCAGCAAGCCCAGCAGTAGTTCAGCGAGCGCACCAAGCGAGACAGTAAATAATGCCGGACCCGGCGCCGCATTAAAAGGCGCACTTTCCGCGGCTTGTTCCCAAAATCAAATTGAGTTTGTTCGTTTTCTCACGGCTCGCAACAAAGAAGCGTTTTCCCGCATGACGCCGCCAGCCCGCCTCGCGTTCATTAAGCGCTTCGTGCTGCTGAATGAGCCGGGTAAACCCACAGTTTCGGCAAATCCCGCCGGGCGCCCCATTCTTCGCTGTGAGACTCCTGACGTCACCACCGAAATGCAGATCGGTGGCGCCGATCTCCGAGACAATATTGTGTTTTTTCCGATGGAGCTGCGCGATGCCGCGGACACGACAGGCGCGAGCGTTCATCAAATTATTTTAGGCCTACTCCGCGAGAATGGGGAATGGAAGCTGCTCTCGCTCGGTCTCCTTCTCCTGGACCTTCCTTCGCTGGAAGTCGAATGGGATGCCGCCGAGGTGGAACAAACGGAAAAAAGCGCCCTGGAAACTCTGAACAAAGTTGCCGGCGCCGTCGAAGCTTACCGCAATAAGTATGCGCACCTGCCCGAATCGCTCGCCAGACTAGGTCCGCCGCTCCACGGCGCAGCGAATGGCGAAGCTGCCGGGCTACTCGATTCCGATCTCGCGAACGGAATGAAAAACGGCTACACCGTTCGCTACGTGATTGTCGGCGCGAGCACGCTAGGTGCTCCGGCTAAATACGAGCTGGCGGCGACTCCTCTGCAATACGGGCGCACCGGACGCCGCTCGTTCTTCCGCGATTCGGGCGGTGTTACGCATGCCGCTGATCGGCACGGTGCGGTCGGCAGTGAAACGGACCCCAAGGTGGAATAGAACTTCTGCCAGATCGTCCCCGTTAACGTAACAGGCGCTTAGCACTTTCATGGGTTTGTGCGCCGAGAGACTTGGCGCTACTATCGTGCGATTCACTATGCCTCGAAAATCCCCATGGCGACTCCCGCTTTTTCTCTTCGCCGTTTCCCTGCTCGCTCCCGTTCGCGCGTTGGCGCGGCCGCAAAGCAATTTCACGTACGGACCACTGCCCGTCTTCGAACTTCACAGCGGCTTCTGGATCAATCTTCATCACACGCTCTATCACGAGGCCAAATTACGAACGGCTTCCGCCCAGCCGGACAAAGGCGCCAGGACCTCCGGTCCAACTCCGAACACCGCGCCGGATGCGAAACCCGCTCTTACTTCCTCGGAACAGTACATCTGGGATGGTGCCGTCGCGTATTACGTCTCGAACTACGCCACTAAGGATCTGCTCTTTTCCACCGAGCTCATCCAGCTAAAAGATCAACTCGGCGATTTTGAGGATTGCGATGAACTCTCTGGAAGGAAACGAAGATTCTGCGACGCAGGCCTGCCCGCAAAGCTGACGCAAGTCCTGGAATCCGCCGCGCCCGTTTACCGCGCGCATCTTTGGCCGGAGCACGACCGCGTTAACCGTCGCTGGATTATGCACGTCGCCCCGCTTGTGCGAGAACAAGGTGTGGGCCTCTCAGAACGGCTTGCGGATATTTACCAGGCGCGCTGGCCGCGCGAGAAAATCCGCGTCGACCTAACAGGCTATGCGAATTGGAGCGGCGCCTATACCACCGCCGATCCCTTGCGCGTTACGATCTCCAGCCTGGACTCTCGCAATCAAGGCGCGGCGGCTCTGGAAGTTTTATTCCACGAGGGTTCGCACGGTATCGCCGAGCCTGTACAGGCCGCCATCATCCGGGAATGCCACCAGCGTGACAAAGCCATCCCTCGCGACCTTTGGCACGCTCTGGTTTTCTACACCACAGGTGAAGTCATCCGGCCAGTGCTCGGCTCCTCCGGCGCGACCGCTGGAGACCACGATGGCAGCGTCCCTGGCGGCGGCTACACTCCTTACGCTTTGCGCGAGGGCCTCTATCAGCGTGGTTGGAGCGAGTATTTCAAGCTGCTGCAAAAATTCTGGCAGCCCTACCTCGATGGCCACGCCTCCTTCGATGACGCCATTGCTCGCATGGTCTCTTCACTTTAATCCTCAAGCCGCGGCTGCCGCTTCTGCATCGGCCAATTGTTCGCGGGGTACCAATGTGCTAGGCTTCCCTTTGCAAGAAATCGCCCGGCCCTGCGCCAAGCAAGCCCCTGCGACGCGTGCCTTTTCTGCCGTTCGTCTCCGATGGACCACTCGTTTACGGGAAAGTCTCTCTGGGAAGAACCAAAGCCAGGGCGAGGCGGCCGCTCCGAGGTTGCGTAGGAAACGACCTGACTTTGCGGGGTCGCACCGGAAAAGGAAACGGACACGCCCATGCCCGGCCAACAAACAGCCTCGAAAACCGAGAAAGAAACGGTCGAGATCAAGCTGGCGCATTCCCCGGATTCCGATG
>DASQYT010000152.1:0-3375 GCA_035639075.1 Candidatus Elarobacter sp. | reverse complement strand
GCTCCGGTGATGGGAAGCGTGATCACTTTTTCGCTGCTGAAGGGATTGCTGGCGGGAATCGCCATTGGATGCGTTTCGCAACGAGTTCATTCCATGCTGCTCGGAATTCTGGCTGGGGTAGGGATTGCCGCCGTGCTGAGTCTTCTCGTGATTCTGCGCGCGGGGATGGCCTTGTTCTGGGACATCATGATTCCAGGCATGCTTCTCGGTCTAATTGTTGGATTTGCAACGCAGAAGTTCGGCCGAGGAAGGGAGTCCGCACTGGCGGCGCAGTGAAATCGAAATTTCGGTCGTCCAATTTCGCGAAGTCTACACAAATCATTCTCCAAGGAGGACGATCAATGAATAGTTTGACGAAAACAGTGGGCGTGCTCGTTTTAAGCATGAGCATCATGCCCATTCCAAGTTCTGCCGCCGGCAACGGGGCAGAAGCATTTGAGAAGCTCAAGTCGCTGGTAGGCCATTGGGAAACCGACAAAACAAACATGAACAAAGCTACGCTGGACCTGGAACTGACCTCCGGAGGCACGGCGGTGCTCGAAAAATTCCACATGGTGGATAACGGCAAGCCGGTGGAAATGACCACGCTCTATTATCTGGACGGCGACCAGGTCAAGCTGACGCACTACTGCATGGCGGGCAATCAGCCGACCATGAAGGGATCGTATGCCCCGGAGTCGAAGACCTTAACCTTTGACCTGGTCAGCATTTCGAATCTGGAGACCCCCAACGACGGCCACATGCATCACGCCACCTACACATTTATCGACAACGATCACTTCAAGGCTACTTGGACGTTCCGCAAAGAACAGAAAGACGCGTTTACAGAGGATGTGACGTACGTCCGGACAAAGTAAAATATTCTCGGCGAAGTAAATGCAAAAGAGCGTTCCGATCGTGCCGGAACGCTCTTTGTGCCTGTGACCCGTGTAGAATGGCACGCATCCAATGGGTAGTCACGCGGGTTGTGAACGCAGGAGCGATGCGATGGGATTTACGGCATTTGCCGGGCACAAGTATCTCAACCTCGAAACCTTCAAGAAAAATGGCATGGGCGTGAAAACGCCAGTATGGTTTGCGGCCGATTCGTCGTCGAGCCTCGATTCGAATGATGCCAGGCTGTATGTCTACACGATCGGCGTTTCCGGAAAAGTCAAACGCATTCGCAACAATCCGCGCGTGAAGATCGCGCCGTGCGACATGCGCGGCAAAGTGCTCGGTGACTGGGTCGATGCGCAGGCGCAAATCGTAATCGGCGAAGAAGACGCGCGCGGAGTGCAACTGCTCAACAAGAAATATTTCCCGTGGAAACAGTTGCTGGATTTCTTCGCGAAGTTCCGGAATCGCCAGCACACGGTATTCGTGCTCCGATCGGCGTGAAAAAGGAAACGACTCGCGAGTAACAGTCCAGGACCACGTTGCACGGCTTACCGCGGCCAGAGCCAGCCAAACGTCCCCGCCGTCAGCAAACTGTAGACGAGCCCATCAAACGCTTCCTTGAGCGTCATGCTCCAGGACTGCCCTTTCCAGATGCTGTTGACCAAGGGTCCCAAACCGAACGCCAGAAACGCGGCAGTGCCCGCGACGCGAAACACGGCAAGATAGGGCGCGCCGGGCGTAACCGTGCGTCCCGTGAGATAGGCGACAAAGACGCCGACGAGCAAGCAATAGGCGAACCACATGCCGAGAAACTTGGGCATGGCCACTGGGCCATTGGGATACAGGGTTAGAAACCCGACTGGCCCTTGCTTGAATTTTTCCTGCATGGCGGGCGAACTCATGTCCTTATGGGAGCAATAAGGGAAATGATAGAGACCCGGAGTCAAACCGGCCGGTCGCAAAGTGGCAAGAAGTTTGTCCTCCTCGGGAAGCTGTCGATAGTCAGTAAGGTGATACTTCAGCACCATATGGATAATCGAGCTGGCTACAAACACGATGACGGCCGAAAGCAGGATGGGCAGCAAAAGTGCCGTGAGAAAAACCATGCGTTGCCTCCTTACATGCAAAACAGGAATGCGGAATTTACGCGTGAAGCTACCCCCAAAAGGAGGCCGCGGTCAAGACCCTAACTGCATTTGAAGGTCAATAGTTCAGTTTGAGAGAGAACTGAATCTGGCGCGAAGGCCCAGCCGTCCTGCTGATGACGCCAAAGCCGCTCCCCAGGACGATGTTGGAAGGCAAACCAAAATTCACTTCGTTGAAAATATTGAAAAACTCCGCCCGAAATTGAAGATTGGCGAGTTCCCCATTTCCGCGATGCCCAAACGCGGTGTCTTTGATCAGCGCCAGGTCAAAATCGTGGAAGCCCGGACCGCGAAACGTGTCGCGGCCGAGGGTGCCCAAGCGGCCGTGGGATGGCCCGGTCCCACCAGGGATGTTGATTGGGATTGTGAATAACGAGCCGTTTGCTTTGCCTAGGCCGAAGTAGTCCTCTCGCACCGCGCGGCTCGTGGAAAATGACGGCATGGCGAGTAGGTCGGGGCGATCCGTCCCACCTAGGCCCGCGCCGGTTTGCTGGACGCCGGAATACACCGTGAACGGAGAGCCGCTCGTCAGTGTCGTAATGTTCAGGACCTGCCACCCTTTGGTGAGCTTCTTGCCCAGAGGCTGAAGAAAGCCCACGCGTTCCAACGGCAAGGACTGGATCAGGCTCAGCGTGAAAACGTGGGTCACGTCGAAAGTGGAAGGGCCCTTGTCGGCGCTGGGATTCCGTGGATCCTGCGGCAACGTCTGCAAAATCACGCCGGGACTTCCGGAAATACCTCCCGGCACCGCGCTGGTGTCGTCAATACTCTTGGAAAACGTGTAGCTGCCCTGGAAGCTGAGTCCAGCCCGGGAATTATTTTGGGTGACGTTCGTTTGCAGCGCGTGATAGCTGGAATGTGCTCCAGAGCTCATCACCGATTCAGGACCGAACCCTCCAATAGCTTGCCCGGCTGAATTGAATTGCGTGTAAGGCGCAAAGGCCGGCTCCGCTCCTCCGTAACCATTCGGTGAGAGCACGCTGGCAAGGTGGACTCCAGCGGTGCCCACATACGAAGCGCTCAGCTTGACGCTACCGATTTCATGATCGATCCCCAGCGTTTGCGTGGCGATATACCCATTGTGAAAACGTGCATCGAAGCTGATCGCCGTGAATAATTGCACCTGATTGCCGGGTGTGAGCGCCGCCAAATCGTTTTGAAATCGCTGCACGTCCATCGGCGTGTTCGCGGGAACATTGCTGCTGCTTCCAGACGCAAACAGCAGCCCGCCCTGCGTGGTATAGACCGGAGGAAGGCTGAGGGTTGCAACAGAATCCTGAAAATTCAGCGGAGAGCCGGGCTGCGCTATCAGCAAGGGCTGAAACACGAAGGGAAATGCGCCGGTGACATA
>DASQYT010000151.1:0-3797 GCA_035639075.1 Candidatus Elarobacter sp. | reverse complement strand
GGCGTACGATGAAATGGTCATCGTCAAGGACATCGAATTCTTCAGCCTTTGCGAACACCACATTCTTCCGTTCTTCGGCAAGGCTCACGTGGCCTATTTGCCGGAGAAGCGCGTTCTTGGCCTCAGCAAAATCGCGCGCCTAGTCAATATGTTCGCGCGGCGGCTGCAGATTCAGGAGCGCATGACTAGCCAGATCGCGGAAGCGATCCAGGAAAAAATCGCTCCTCAGGGCGTCGGCGTAATCGTCGAAGCCCGCCATCTGTGCATGCAGATGCGCGGCGTTGAGAAACAACATGGCCAGGCCGTCACCAGCGCCATGCTCGGCGCTTTCCGCCACAACAAGCAAACGCGCGATGAATTTCTCGCGCTCGTTCGGCCGAAGAATACCTGATCTTAGAACAACAGATTTGATCCCACGCCTGGCGACGAACGCAATTTCGTTGTCAGGCGCTTCGCTTTTGCGCTGCCCTGGCCCGGCGCACTCGCGCACGGTTGCCGCAAGTGCGGTCATTGCACCAACGCTTCGTGCCGCCCTTCGTGGGATCGTGAAAAATCCATCGGCAATCCACATTGGCACAAATTCGCACGCGCTGCGCGTCCTGTCCCGCTAATGTTTGCGTTAACGAAGCGGCGATCTCCGCCAGTGCCCAGTTCCCATCCCTCTTCACAGGGACCAGCTCCGCCCGCCACCCATTTTGGCGCTGGACGAGCCTCTGCCGCATCGGTACGTTGAGAACATGATTCAGCTTGGAGATTTCGCCGGCGCCCAGCCCGTGTCCCGCGGCCAACTTTTGCGCAGCGCGGCGCAGAACATCGCGCAGCTTCAGCAATCGAAGGCGGGAAGATTTACCATGCGAAAGAGGCGCCAGCATCCAATGTTTCTGGAAGGCCGCCAGCCACTCCGGGTCACCCAAGTGGTCGGTACGCTTGCCAAATCCGTCCCACTCTTCGCTGTTTGCCAGATCAACCCAGGGAGCAGCCTTTCCGAATCCGTGTGCATAGAAGACATTTTGTGGCGTTTTCATGGTAATGACTTAAATTTACTTGACTCATTACACTGGATCGGCTATCTTGTTGTAATGAGTGTAGCAGCGTTAAAGCATTACATCAACAGGCGCTGTGCCGAAACCTTCCGTACCTTCGCTGCCGCTCATAGGTGAAACAATGTCCACGGACTCCACAGCCATCGTCGCAAGTCTTCCTGCGCCAGTAGCTTCTGCGCGCCCGAGGCTCAATCGCGCCGGCGTCATTCTTGCCTTTCTCTCCATTTACCTCATCTGGGGTTCCACATACCTCGCGATTCGTTACGCCGTTGAAACGATTCCTCCGCTCTACACTGCAGGCCTGCGGCATTTGACGGCTGGCTCGATCCTTCTTGCCTGGTGCCTCGCAAAACGCTTGCGGCCTAGCTGGTCCCAAGTCCGCGCCAGCCTCATCATCGGTTTTTTCTTTTTTCTGATTGGCCACGGCACGTTGCACTGGGCGGAGCAAAAAGTGCCGTCGGGCCTTGCCTCTTTGCTCATCGCCAGCGAACCCATCTGGGTTTTCCTGCTCAGCGCTGCCGCTGCTCGTCGGTGGCGCTTGAACGGCACGCTGCTGGCTGGAATTCTTCTGGGGTTCGGCGGCGTCGGCCTGCTGATGGGCCGAAGCGCCCTGAATTCCGGCCCTGGCGTGTTTATCGGTTCGCTCGCGGTGGTCTTGGGCGCGCTTTCTTGGTCTGTGGGGATTGTCTACTCCAGACGTTCGCATCTCTCCGGGCATCCGCTACTTTTGTCGGCGCTTTCGTTGCTGGCGGGATCTTTCCAACTGCTTCTCGTCGGAACCTCTGTTGGAGAATACCGCGGATTTTCGTTCGCATCCGTCTCCTTGCGTTCGTGGCTGGCGCTTGGCTACCTGATCCTCTTCGGCTCGGTCGTGGCCTTCACCGCCTACAACTGGCTTCTCGAGCATTACTCTCCCACGCTCGTCGCCACGCATACCTACGTCAATCCGATTGTCGCCGTTCTACTTGGCTGGCTGTTCGCCGGCGAAGCCGTAACGTTAAACGTGCTTCTTTCCACCGTTATGGTTATCGGGGCCGTAATGCTCGTCGATCGCGGCATGGCGCGACTTCAGCAAAGTTCCTAGGATATCGGTTCCGCGCCAAGCCCGCCGCCAAATAAAAAAGGCGCTCCGGCTGAAGTGCCGGACGCGCCTTTATCGCTTCGGGAAATCGCAGTCCGTTACATCTTCGAAATGTCCACGGACGCCCGCGTCGTTTCCCAATCCATACGCATAGTGTAGCCGTTGGCCGTCTTGTCAAACGCGATAGTGAAATTCTCGACGAGAGAAGGCAACTTTGAGGCCTTCATGTCCACGCGTGCCAAGTCATTTTCCGGCCCAGGATAATCCGTGCCCCACTCACCGGTTTTCTTGCTGATAATCAGAGTCCACTTATCCGGATTCGGAATCGCGAAAATGGTGTAGCTGCCGGCCGGAACGTGAGCCCCGCCCACCATCAAATCTGCTGTGGTGACAAAAGTCGTCGCCTCATTCGCTCCCGCACGCCAAACCTTGCCATAAGGTTCGTGTTCACCGAAAATCTTGCGTCCTCGTACCCGTGGGCTGGAATAATCCACAGTAAGCGTCTTGCCGCCCCCCAAGTCGCACGTAGCCTTCGCCGGTGGACTCGGACGAGAAGCCTTGTCCATCTGCGCGGACCCCAGTACCGCCATCAAACCGACCGTCAGACATCCCGCCGCCAAAAATGCATACTGCCTTCTCATAAATTTCCCCCCTTTATGCTGTGCCCAAGCATTGAACCGGATTTGCCGGCGCAGCGCAATATCGAATTTCGTTCAACCCTAACAGACGGCTGAGAATAAGACTCGTTTCACCCTCTCTTTATTTCGCGTCTTGCGAAACTACAAGAAAGAGTTTAAACGTAGAATTCGGTAGCTTCGCGATCGCGAAAGCGAGAGCATCATCTACAACGATGAATCCGTGGGGATTCTGCTTCATGGAGGTGACTCATGCCAGAATCAAGACGTCGCTTATTGACAGGATTGCTTGGGGTCGCCGGCATCTTTGCCGCAAAACCTCTCCTTGGTCTGCAAGCACCAAGTGCGGGAACCGCCCCGCGGGCCAAGGTTTACCCCAACGGGCGCGACCCCAACGCTCCCCCGAGCCTGGAGGATCCAACCACCCCCAATTCCAAAGCCATTGAACTTGCCAATCAGAGAGCTCTCCGGGCAGACATCGCCAAACTCTATGAAATGGCCTCAGACCTTAAGGACCAAGCCGATAAGACGGATCCCGCTTCTACGCTTTCTGTGGCCGTCGTGAAAAAGGCGCAGGAAATTGAAAAACTCGCGAAGCAAATCAAGAATCTCGCCAGGGGCTGACTCGCGGCTTTTCATTTCCATCCGCACGAAATACATCAGCTTGCGCGCCATGTTCGACCAACGGCCTTTCTTTACTTTTCTTTACACCTTTGTTGGGTTTGTGTTAGCCTGAATGGGTCGAAGAGAAGAGGAAAAAATTCAGGGGACGACGAGGAAGGGCACTTGAGCGCACCGAAAGCAGCGTTGATCGAACAATTCCGGACACACGTTAAGGACACGGGCTCACCCGAAGTGCAAATCGCGCTTCTCAGCGAGCGGATCAACTATCTGACGTCGCATCTCAAGTCCCACGTGAAAGACCATGCATCGCGCCGCGGATTGATCATGATGGTCAATAAGCGCCGCCGTTTGCTGGACTATCTCAACCGCCGCGACCCGGATCGGTACCGCGAGATTGTTGAACGTCTTAGCCTG
>DASQYT010000150.1:0-6264 GCA_035639075.1 Candidatus Elarobacter sp. | reverse complement strand
GGAAGTGGTTCTCCGCGCTCCGGTACGCGGCCTGAAAATGGAAAGTGGCGAACTCGCCGGAATTCGCCTCGACGAAGGGCGAGAGGAGACGGCCGATGCTTACGTGTTCGCCGTGCCTCACGCTGTGCTGGCGGAGCTGTTGCCGCAGAGCGTGAAACAGAGTGATCCATCCCTCTCCAATCTAGACAAGATCAAGGTCGCGCCCATCACTGGCGTCCATTTCTGGTTTGACCGCACGGTAATGAAGGAGCCTTTCGTGACGCTCCTGGACACGGCCACGCAGTGGATCTTCAATAAGACCGCGCTCTACGGCGATTCGAATGGAACGGCGAACTCCGCCGGACAGTACCTGCAGTTGGTCATCAGCGCGTCGTACGATTTGCTGCAGAAACCCCGCCAGGAAATTATCGACCTTTGTCTAGGGGAAGTCAGAAACGCTCTACCTGTGGCACGCAACGCCGAATTAGCGAAAGCCACGGTGATCAAGGAGGCCGCCGCCACCTTTTCGCCGGAGCCTGGCGTCGATCGCTGGCGCCCCAAACAGCAAACCTCCGTCCCCCGCTTGTTTGTAGCCGGTGATTGGACCAATACCGGCTGGCCCGCCACCATGGAGGGCGCCGTCCGCAGCGGCTATCTTGCCGCGGAAGCCCTGCTCCGCTCCGAAGGAACGGCGCGACAATTTCTCCAACCCGATCTTCCGCCCAACGGTTTCATCGCCATGTGGCTGGGGAAGTCGAACACCACAACAAATAGCTGATGCCAATTCAGGACTCAACCGTCTCGAACCAACCGGCCCGCTCCTCGCTGCTTGTCAATTCCTCACCCGCGGCGTCCAGCGCCTTGTATTCGTCCTTGTGCGTCGTCATGAATTCGTCGTAAGCCTCGTGCGAATCCCAGAAATCGAGCGTGCGGTAAATCGCAGGACGAAAGGGATCATGCAAGAGTCGCGTCTCGCGGTAGTTCGCGTCGCTCCGGAAGAGCTGGACCCAGCCGCCGGACGGGCCATAGGCTTCCTCGAACTTTTTTTCACAGCCAGGCTTGACTTCGTACTCCCAGAGCGCTACAAACATAGAGGTCCCATCTCCTGCTCGCTGGACTTCGCAATTCTGCAAGCTATCTCTAGGGAATGAGTGCGCCGTCCTGCCGAGTGTAACAATCCGATTGGATACAAGCCAAGTTGGCAAGCGCGACAGCGCAAAAGTATGAGTCGTAGCCGTTGCAGTCCGTCGAGACTGGCGGACGGAGGCGTTTGTGGATCGGAAATACGGTCACCGCGGTTACCGCGACGCGGAAAAGCAAGAGAAGAAGGATAAGTCGCACGACCGGAAGCCACCCGCTGGCGGGCCGCGCGGCGCCGATCAATTCGGGCCTCGCACGCCGCGCATGGTCGGCACGGTCACACGCGCGCGCTGTTCCAATTGCGGCGCCGTCCTCACGCCGGGCTTCGATCCCAACGGCACATGCCCCAAGTGCCAGGCCGAATTGCACTGCTGCAAGCAGTGCCGCTTTTTCGATTCCGGCGCGCAGTTCGAATGCACCCAGCCGATCCCGGAGCGCATCTCTCCCAAAGACGTGAAGAATACGTGCAAGTTCTACGAATTCCGCACGACCATCGAAAAAGATACCGCGCCAACGTCCTATACTCAGCCTTCGGCATCCGGTTCCGCTCCCTCTGCTCCTCCGCGCCACACGGACGCCCGCCAGGCCTTCGAGAATCTGTTCAAGAAGTAGCTGCGGCATGAAATCCTCGCGGCGGTCCTTTCTCGAAACTGGTCTCGCCCTCCCCGCGATCCTCGAGGCTTCTCCATCTTTCGCAGCCACCTCGCAAACCTCAGAAGCCACTTCGAAAGATTCCTCCTTCGATCCTTGGGTGGAGATTCACCGCGAAAACTTGCGCCATAACGTCCAGGAAATCTCCCGCCGTGTGGCTTCTCGTCCCATCCTTGCCGTCGTCAAAAATAACGGCTACGGCATGGGCGTGACCAATATCGCCCAGCTCCTCGATCCTCGGCGGGAAATCTTCGGTTTCGCCGTCGTGAAGCTGCACGAAGCTATCTCTCTGCGCGACGCCGGCATTCGCAAGCCGATTCTCCTTCTCGGCCCGTTCGACGAGCGCAATCTCGAAGACGCCGTCGCCCGCGGCATCACGCCCATGGTCTATACCCTTCTGGGCCCCGCGCTGGACAAGAGTGCCGCCAAAACGCAAGAGCCCGTCCCCCTCCACATCTGCATCGACACCGGCATCGGCCGCGTCGGCGTGCCCTATCGTGACGCCGCGACGCTCATTCGCGATCTTGCCGGCCGCAAGTCTGTCAGCATTCAGGGAACGATGATGACTTTTACCGAAGACCCCGATTTCGACAAAGAGCAGCTTCGCCGCTTCCACGAAACTTGCGCTCTTCTCGAAAAAGAAGGCATCACTCTTGGAAGAAAGCACGCTGCTTCCAGCTTCAGTCTTTTCCAGCATCCCGAGGCATTCCTCGATATGGTGCGCCCGGGCATGGCCATTTACGGAATTTACTCCGAAAACGAATTTCGGCACACATCGATTATGGATCTTCGCCCCGCGATTAGCCTGAAGGCGCGCATCATCTACGTAAAGAAACTACGCAAAGGCGACAGCGCGGGCTACAACCGCGCTTACCTTGCCAAGGACGACGTATGGGTGGCCACGCTGCCTGTTGGCCACGCCGACGGCTGGCCCCGCAACGCCGCGCTCACTCGCGACAGGGGCGCGAAGGTCCGCATCAACGGAGATCTTTATCCCGTGATTGCCTCCGTTTCCGCTAGCCATTGCATTGTCGAAGTGGGAAGCGAAGAGCGCGTCAGGATCGGCGACGTCGCCACTTTCTTTGACTGGCAGCCGGGCTCCCGCCCCGAGGATGTTTCCGAATCCTGCAGTGCTTCCGTCTACGACCTCACCATGCACCTCAACCCGTTGTTGCCCCGCCGCGTCATTTAGCGTAGCGCTGAAGCGAGTCCGCTGTATTCGGCGGGATCTGTTTCGTTCTTCCGTGACCGTCTCTTGTTTTTGGCTAACCCTGAACGCCGCAAGGTCTCTTTTCATCAATGTAAGAATTCCTTACCTGAACCACAGGCCAGTTTTTCGCGAGACACACCTGTACGCCCGCAAAGGTGCCCTGACGTCTGTTTCGCGCTATGTTTGAACTTGCTGGCGCGGCCGTTCGAAAGAGCACTTTTCCTGGGTCAGACGTAGCCTGGTATAGAGAGAGACCGTCATGGACGAGAAAGCGAAAACTACGAAAATAGCAATCCGCGTCTTTTTGGCCATGGCCCTGTTCCTGACGACTGTTGATCTTCCGGCACAAGAGACACGCAAGGTGATTTCAAATCCCGCGCCCGCCTATCCAGAAACAGCCAGGAGATTCCGCGTTACCGGAGTTGTAAAGGTCCAAGTCGTGATCGCTCCCGACGGCCAGATCAAAATCACCAAAATCATCGGTGGCCATCCGTTGCTTGTGAATGCGGTCGAAGAAACGCTCGAGAGCTGGAAGTACGCACCCGCTGGTGCCGAAACAACGGCTACCTTGGAATTTAGGTTCAATCCGTAATCGATCCCCGCGTCTAACCCAGGAATTTCTCCAACGGTTGCCAATAATTAATCTTCCAGCCCTCCGCAAGGTGTTCCGCATCGCCCCTGGGAAATCCAGCATGGTCAAACACTATCTTTGTCCCCATGCCTTGTTCTACCAGCTGAAATCTCGCAATCGAGTAGTCTCCCGGATCCCAGCCACTCGCTCGCCACGCTTGGACGATTCGCTCGTTCGGCACAAGTTCCAGCTGCCTTCCCATGACGTAGCCGCCGAAAAGTGAGAACGCCCCGCCCGCTTCACGGCTGATCTCTGCGGACTTGGCGCCCGGCGCCATGCCGGACTTCATGGCGGCGCTAAACTGCACTACTTTCTCGAATTGTTTCGCGTCGGTGAGCGCTTCATACACGCGCTTCCGGCTCGCTTTGAAAACCGGTTCCTGGTGAATCGCTTCCGCCGAATGCGAAATCTCTTCCTCGACCCGTGCCCATGCCTCGCTTGGTCTCAGATTCACGCCGCCAAATGCCAAGGCCATCCCCGCAATCCATTGCCGTCTTGTCGGGCTATTCATAAATGCGCTCGAATTCTTTCTCTCGTTCATTCTTGTCCTCCGTCTTTCTTCGCGCGACCGCAACGCATCAGACCACCGGTCCAAAATATGTTCAAGATAATCTTTTCCTGGCTACGGTACCCTTCTCCGAGGCATACTTCAGCGCCACTCAGAAGGAGAACTCCTATGCCGTATCCCGCTGGTCATCGTCCGGTAGTTAAGAAGGCCATTGTCGAAAGTGCGCGCAAGCTATTCAATCGTCATGGTTTTGAAAGTGTTTCCATCCAGCAAATCATGGCGGGCGCGGGCCTCACCCATGGCGGCTTCTACAGCTATTTCCACAGCAAGAGCGATCTCTACGCCGAAGTCCTAAACTGTTTCTTCACCGATCCGAATTGGAAAAGTTGCTGGGAAGGCGTGAAAGTGGATCTATCTTCCGCCAACGTCGGCCCGCAAGTTGTCCGCGCTTATCTTTCACGCCAGCATTTTGAAAACGTCGCGGATTCTTGTCCCATGGTGGCTTTACCCACGGACGTGGCGCGCAGCGGCAAATCCGCCAGGGGCGCCTTCGAGACCGTTTTTCGCTCCATGGTCAGCGTTCTGGAACGCAGCTTGGCCCCGAACGGCCGCGCTCGACACGCCACTGCACAGGGCATGGCTTCCATATGCATCGGCGGAATGGTCGTTGCCCGCGCACTGGTCGATCCCGCCCTGGCCAGCGAACTTCGTGATGCCTGTATGTCGGTTGCGCTTGAGCTCGGTGGCTGGGCCAGCCCGGCCAAATCGAAAAACGGAAGGTCCAAGGCGGCTGCAGCATCGCTGCGGTGACAAGATTGGCGTTTGGGCCGCTGACCGACGCCCAACCCTCAGGCCAGCTTAGTGCTGATACGCCCCCAGATCCCAGCAGCCTCCTGCACCGGGGCGCGCGTTTCCGTTGAAGTCTCTATAGATGTAGTAAGCGTTGCTGGGATTTTGCATGTCTGCGGCGATTTGTGCAGGCACTCCGGGTAGCGTGGTGGGATCAACGCCCTGACAGTACACGGGACTCACCGGCTGAGGCGTAAGCCCGTTCGCTAGCAAGAATGGCGGTGCTGCAGGAGCGTACTGCCCAGCCGCCGTAGGATCAAAATAAGGTGCGGCGGCAAACCTGGGATCCGCTTTGATGAACTGTGGATTGTCTGCGCAAAAATCAGTGCCGGTGGAATCGGCCAAGCAAGGCCCTCCCCATGCCAGGTTCGCGAAGTACTGAATATTCGCGTTCGCATTTCGTTGATCGTAGGGTGGATTCGACGCTTGCCATGAAACGCTGATGTTGTTCGCAAAATATCCGTTATTGGCCGCATTTGCGCTTAGTGAACCAGTGTTCGCCTGGTTGGCATTCACGTTATCCAGATTGTTGATGTAGCAGGTGTTGTTTGTCATCATCCAGAAGAAACTTACCTCGAATGCCTCGGCGCACCTACCCCCGTTCCCGTAAGCCACGTTATTGCTTATCAGCGCAGCCGGTTCATAAGGAGCCGGCGTCCCGGCGCACGCCGATGGCGTTGCATCGATGTCCAGAATAAACCCGTTGCCGTCGCTGTGGTTCGGGGAATTGTCGTATTGACCCACGACAATGTTATTGGAAATAACGTTATGCAGTCCGTCGTTGCAATCAAACGCTTTGATTTGGTTATACGAAATCCCGCTGGTCCAGCTGGCGGTCGTCCCGGAATACCCGCCGTGATACACAACGTTGTGATCGCTGATCAGGTAGTCGCACTGAACGGCGCCGACGCCCGCACCCTGAACGTTGTAAACCGTGTTGCCGATAAACCGCAGGTGATGCGAGTTGTTACAACTGAAAGCATGCCCCGCAAGTCCCTGGCCATAGAAGGTGAATCCCCGGAACTCCAGGTACGCGTTTCCACTGGAGGGTATGGCATTGATCATAGTGCAGTCGGCGGTCCCGGCCGGCGGGCAAGACAAATTCGTCGGAGTCCAGACAACATTCACGGGTCCATCGCCATAAGCCTGGTACATGATCCATGCCGACGGCGTGCCGCTTCGCGGAGGATAAAATGTCCCCGTTTCCGGGTAAGTTCCTCCCATAAAGCAGATTCGATGGCCGGGCAGCGCCGCCTGCGTAGCGCCATTGACCCCCATGGGACTCTGGGGAGTCTT
>DASQYT010000149.1:0-4817 GCA_035639075.1 Candidatus Elarobacter sp. | reverse complement strand
ATGTGGAGAATAAACATGTAGCGTTCGAACGGCGCTCCGTCCATCAGTTTCAATTCATACTTGCAGATGCGCCTCAGATCTTCTTCCACCTGTTTCTTGCTCCAGTTATCACCGTGGACCACCACCCAAATCTCGGGTTTAATTCCGGACAACTGAAACATTTCGAACTTCCCTGCCTCGATGGGAGCGTCGGCGAGGGCATCGTAATTCGCCGCATCGCCACCAACAGTTCGAGCTCTGCCCATCGATTCAGTGGATTGAATTGATGCACCAGTTGCTTGCCATTCCAAGGGGACGTCCGGCATCACAAAGTGGACAGCCTCGCCGCGCCGCTCCGGCACGTACATGAGAATCATCGCCGGATTGATGAAGGCATGCTCCGAATTCAACTGCGACGCAAAAGGACCAATCTCATCCCAGTACGTGGCGTAAGAAATCTTGATCGTTCCGGTTCCCTTAACGCGCCAGGTTTGCTTGTCCATCTTTTCGACGAACACCTTCTGAGAACCAGCCATGGCCTCGACTTGCTGCAAGTGACTGCTGAAATCGCGGATCTGGTAAAGCGCATTCCACGCGGCCATTCGAACGGTGACTTCGCCGGGCACGTCGGGAATGGTCATCGTCACGTGGAAGAGGTGCCTTTCGGGATGATCCAGGAAAACCGTGTATTGAATTGTTGCTCGAGCCGAAGCGCGGAACGTCAGGACAAGTAAGAAACAAAGGGCAGCGCGAATCAGCAGCCCGCTACGGGCGGAGGAAAAAGTCACCGAGTTTTCGCCTCGCCCGCAGGTTGAGCAACGACGCCAAGTTTCTTCAACACTTTTTCGCACAAGCCGTCAAAGCTGCCGTTGGACATGATGAGTAGAAGATCGCCGGGCTTGGATTCAGCCACAAGATAGTCTGCGATGGCGTCGGAACTTGGCAACGCGTGGGCGTCCTTCCCAAGAGCGCGGACGCTTTCCGCAACGGTCTCAGGGTCCAGGCGATTCTCTCCACCAAGTTGCTGGGCCCGGAAAACGCCGCCGAGAATAACACGGTCGCCCAGTGCAAGCGAATTTGGCAACGCATCCTGAAACACTTTGCGGCGCATGGAGTTTGACCGCGGTTCAAGAATGGCCCAGAGCCGGCGTCCGGGCCAACGCCCGCGCGCGGCTTCGATTGTGGCCTTTACCGCTGTGGGATGGTGCGCGAAATCATCGACCACCAATACTCCACCGATTTCACCCCGCACATCCATTCGGCGCTTGACACTGCGAAACGTCGCCAGAGCTTTGGCAATATCTGCAGCTGAAATGCCGCGTCCCTGGGCGATGATAAGCGCAGCCATGGCATTCAAGACGTTGTGGCGTCCCGTGGCGGTCAGAGCAAATTCGCCAAACTGTTTTCCACGCTGGGCAATGCGAAACCGCATCATTTCGCCATCGATCGAGAAGCCGCTCGCGACCCAATCATTTGCATCGTTGAAACCGTACGTTTCCACCGGGCAAAAAGCCTTCTCGGCAGC
This sequence comes from Candidatus Elarobacter sp., assembly GCA_035639075.1. Classification (GTDB taxonomy): domain Bacteria; phylum Acidobacteriota; class Terriglobia; order Acidiferrales; family UBA7541; genus Acidiferrum. The sequence goes on along the minus strand of DASQYT010000149.1, from coordinate 3,313 downwards.
CCGCCGCAAGGCCGGGCCCGATTCTTCCACGTCGCCCCAGATGACCACGCGACCACGCCGGGGAACAAGATTCACCAAGCGACGGAAAGCCAGCTGGTAGGTTTCGAAATCAAGATAAATGTCCGCGTGATCGTACTCGAGCGACGTGATAATCAAATCATCGGGATGGTAGTGGAAAAACTTTGGCCCGCGGTCCCAGAAAGCAGTTTCATACTCGTCGCCTTCCAGAATGAACTCTTCGCCGTTACCAAGTCCGTAACTCTTACCGAAGTTCTCCGCGACGCCGCCCACGAGAAAATTGGGCTTCTTTTCCGCCGTGTGAAAAATCCAAGCGAGCATCGCAGTCGTGGTCGTCTTTCCATGCGTACCGCTGACGACGATGGAATGCTTTTCCGGGAGAAAGACTTCTTCCAAAATTTCCGGCATCGAGCGATACGGAATCTTGCGGTCAAGCACTTCTTCCAGCTCCGGATTTCCTCGCGCGATGATATTTCCGATTACCACCAGGTCGGGCGTCGGCTGCATGTGCGCGGCATCAAAAGTGTGAAAGAACGAAATACCGAGGCTTTCAAGCAAAGTTGAAGCTGGCGGGTAGACTCCGGAATCCGAACCGGTCACGCGAAAGCCGCGCTCGCGCAGCATCCCGGCCAGAGGGGCCATCGCCGATCCGCCAATCCCAATCACATGCACATGTTTTGATTCGCTCAAGCCACCACCGCCGATTCCAGGAATTCGAGTGTGCCTTCCCCGTCTGCATCCAGGCGCGCCCTGATGCCCAACGGAATCGTCAGCATGGGCCGCATCGTATGGCCGATGGGAGCGGCGAAGACGATGGGGACGCCGAGCGGCCGCAGAATTCTCGCGCAGACCTCTTTTACTGTTGGGGCGCCGGCGACCACGGGGTCGCTCTCCGGAAAATCTCCCAGCACAAATCCGCGAACTCCTTCCAACTTCCCAGCTTGCTTCAAATGCATAAGCACGCGGTCTACCTGGTAGGGCCGCATGGCGCGGTCCTCAAGAACCAGGATCGAATCCTTGGTATCCAATTCCCACGGCGTCCCGATAGTGGCCTCGAGGAGCGTCATGCATCCGCCTAACACTCTGCCCATGGATTGACCGGCGAGGACAGGTTCACCCTTTAGCCGCAACTTCCAACCACCTTCCGTTCTGCCCACCGCTTGAAGGAAGGAGTTTTCATCATAGCCCTTGCGAGCGCCAGGACCCGCGTTGAGCCCGCCAACTACCATGGGGCCGTAAAACGTGATCCACTTGCACCGCTGCCAGAGAAAAATCTGCAGCGTGGTGAGGTCACTGAATCCAATTACGCTCTTGAGATTGGCAAGACTTTTTTCCAGCTCGAATTCCAGCAGGTAATTCGAACCATAGCCGCCGCGCAGCGCCACAAGCCCGTCAACCTGCTCGGAATTCAGCGTCCCGAGAAAACTATTGGCGCGCTCCAAGGGTGGACCGGCAAAGTAGCCCTCCGCTTTGGTGTCTTGATTCACAACTACCTGAAAACCGTGGCGCTTCAACTCCGCAAGCCCGGCGATCATTTCGACAGACTCCGCAGGAGACGCCGGAGCAAACACTCCCAGGCGTGAACCTGCGGCCAGCGCCTTGGGTTTACGCGGAGTCCCATTATTACTGCTCATTCGTGATGGCCCTCGACTGGAATTACTTCGGTGACCACGCCCTGGCGATTGAGCTGGGAGACAATCTTTTCCTGCTGGCTGTGGCTGACGTCGGATTCAAATTCGACAATGGAGTTCCCTCCCGCCATGGAAACGCGGAAGTGCTGCATGGGAGTTTTCATGCCTGCCATCAGTCGCTGGATTTCCGTAGCGACACTCTCCGCATGGCTGGTAGTAATGCGGAAAACCATGTTTCGGCATTTCAAATGGAATCGCCGTGCAGCCCAGCCGATGCAGACTAAGCCAAAAAGCGCGAGCCCCGTGGCGTAAACCGCCACGGCGTAGAGACCTCCGCCAGCGGCCATGCCGATGGCAGCCTCCACGAATACCGTCGCGGCCGTCGTCATTCCCACAACGCCGCCCGCCTCCCTCAAGATCGCGCCCGCGCCCAGAAAACCGATGCCCTGCACAATGTTCGAAGCGATTCGAGTGCTTCCGGTATCGCCAAAACGGTGGGCGATCTCGCCTGATAAAATCGTGAAGAGCGCAGTCGCCAAACAAACAAAAAGGCTCGTGCGAACACCGGCGGGCCGCCGGTTCAGATCGCGTTCAATGCCAATGACCGCGCCGAGCACGGCAGCTACGGTCAGCCGCAGAAATATTTCATGAACAGAAAGCATCGCCAGCGGTACCCACTGCCCGCCTGAGCAAAATATTATCTTTTTTAGAGTTTGAATTGCGTCAATTTCGCAAAATGGCGTGCCCTGGCGTGTATCTCGCTACGCTTCAAGTGACGCAGCCGTTCCAAGCCAAATTGTTCGACCGCAAAGCTGCCGAGCACGGAGCCGAAGACCATCGCACGGCGGAGAGCCGCGTCACCCTTATCGCCGTTTCCAGCCAGGTAACCCATAAAACCGCCGGCAAAACTGTCGCCGGCGCCCGTGGGATCGTGCGGCTCTTCCAGCGGGAACGCCGGCACGCAGAAAACGCCGCGCTTGTCCACCATCATGGCGCCGTATTCTCCGCGCTTGACGATCAGCGTTGTGGGCCCCATCTTGAAGATATGTTTGGCAGCGCGTAGCAAATTATGCTCGTTGGAAAGCTCGCGCGTTTCCGAATCGTTGATCATTAAAATATCCACGTGCTTCAGCGTTTCGCGCAGCTCCGCATTCGAACGCTCGATCCAGTAGTTCATGGTATCCAGCGCGGCGATTTTGGGGCGCTTCTTGACTTGGTGAAGCACGTCCCGCTGTAATTCGGGCGCGATGTTGGCAAGGAAAACGAACTTGGAGTCGCGGTATTTGTCTGGCAAACGCGGCTTGAATTCCGCGAATACGTTCAGTTCGGTTGTCAGTGTGACTCGTTCGTTGAGGTTCTGGGAATAGCGCCCCGCCCAGAAAAACGTTTTCCCTTTGGCGCGCTCTAACCCATCGATATCGATGGTTCTGCCACGAAAGATCCGCGCGTCCACTTCGGTAAAGTCGTCACCCACGATCCCCACAAGGTTTACGTGGGTAAAGAAACTGGCCGCCACGGCGAAATAGGTAGCCGCGCCGCCAAGCGCGCGCTCCACCTTTCCATAAGGGCTTTCCAGAGCGTCAAATGCAACGGAACCCACGACAAGTAAGGACACAATATGCTCCTAAGAAATGTATTTTCCAATGATGGCGGCGAGCCGCTTC
>DASQYT010000148.1:0-11707 GCA_035639075.1 Candidatus Elarobacter sp. | reverse complement strand
TGGCATCCCGTGCCCGGCCGCTTCAAGGACTACATCGCCATCGCGCGGCCGAATCTTTATCAGTCGCTGCACACCACCGTGCTCCACAGCGGCCAGCCCTTCGAGGTGCAAATCCGCACGCAGGATATGCATCGCATCGCGGAGGAAGGTGTTGCCGCACACTGGAAATACAAATCCGGAAAGCCGTCCTCGGAAGATGACGACCAGCGCATCACCTGGATGCGTCAGCTCATCGAATGGTCTCAGGAGCTTCAGGAACCCGGAGAATTTCTCTCCACTCTGAAAGTCGATCTCGCTCCCGTTGAAGTTTATGCTTTCACGCCGAAGGGCCGCGTGATGGAACTTCCGCGCGGAGCCACTCCTGTCGATTTTGCATACATGGTGCATACCGAAGTGGGACATCAGTGCGTCGGCGCAAAAGTAAACGGACAGATGGTGTCGCTAAGCCACGAAATTACCAGTGGCGACGTGGACGAGATTCTCACGCAAAAGGGCCACCACCCCAGCCGCGATTGGCTCAGCTTCGTTAAATCATCTTCTGCAAAAAGCAAAATTCGTCATTGGATCAACGAGCAGGAACGTGAAGAAGCCACGGGGATGGGCAAGCGCCTGCTGGAAAACGAAGCGCGCCACTTTGGCCGCAGCCTCAAGAAAATTCCAGAAGCGGACCTCCACAAACTGCTTTCTGATTATGGCCTTGCCAAAACGGAGGATCTCTACGCCGCCGTCGGCTTCGGAAAATATTCAGCGCGCCAGGTCCTCACCCGCCTTCTTGGAGAGCCGGTGAAATCCGCGGAGCCCGAAACCGCAGACGCCAAGCCCACACTCGTCAAGGCCGTCAAGCGCATTCTGGGCTTCGGCGAAGCTCCGCTGGTTGTCAAGGGCCACGACGACTTGCTCGTGTACCGCGCCAAATGCTGCAATCCCATTCCCGGGGACGAAATTGTCGGCTACATCACGCGCGGCCGCGGCGTCGCCGTCCATACACGAACGTGCCCCAACGTTCAAAACCTGCTGTATCAAGCCGAGCGCCGCATAGCCGTCGAGTGGGGCGGCGGCTCCGAAGCCACTTTTCCCGTCCAGCTCACCATCCGCGCGCGCGATCGCGCCGGCCTTCTGGCGGACATCACCGCCGTTATCAGCGGCGCCGGCTCCAACATTCACAACCTGGAAAGCCGCCCCGACCGCACCAACGCGCGCATCGACGCCAACCTTGAAATCGCCGATAAGCGCCAGCTCGAAACCATCCTTGCAAATATCAAAAAAATTTCCGGCGTTTTCGGTGTCGAACGCGTCTACCAGCCCGGCCATTGATCCGATTCGGCCACAAAAATGAGTTCCACTCGCAATATACGCGGCACCAAATTCATCACGACACAAAATGTTATGACGTCATTTTTCTTTGTCGTTCGGTCAGTTTTTGCGACCTGTCCTTTCGCACGGGTACCTTGCAAGCACAGTTTCCTGCTCGCACTGTTGTCCCCGATAGAATGGAATCATGCGGTGTAAGTTCATGCTTCTCGGGTTGGTAGTCCTCTTCCGTACGAGCGGATGCGATAAGCATCCGCTCACGGATTATCGTCCGCTCGATCAGGCGGGCATGTGGTCCAGCAACGTCGAAGACCTGAAAAAATTGAACACCTCCGATGATGAAGTCAGGCACCTCGTGAAACTGAAACAAGCCGGGATCACGGACGATACTTGCGTGACTCTGGTTGCCGACGCACACCGGCACGAGCATCCATTTGGCAGCGCGGATGCCACTGTCGGCCTCGCACGCGCGGGGTACGCTGAACCAGTGATTCTGGAAATTGCAAAAGTCGATCAACTGGACGCTATCAGCACCGATGCCGTCATGCTGCGGCTGGTGGGGCTTTCCGATCCCGCCGTCGATTTCATTTTGCACCGGAGACTTAAGGGCCAGCGCACCATGAGCAGCGCAGAAATCGGCCGTCTGAAAAATACCGGGCTCACGGAAAAACAAATTCTCGAGCGCATCAACGAAGGCATGACGGACGCGCAAGCCGATAAGGAAGCGGCATCGCGCGAAGCCAAGCGCAATCATTCCGGAACTGACTTCAAGCGTGTGCGCGGACGCCGCAGGTAGCGCCGCTCTCCTGCTTCGAATCTTACGATATTCTCTGAATTCGTGATGCACGTCCCCTCAGAAATCTTCGCGCAGTGCAGCAAGCTGAGCCGCGGGCAATTCCGCAGGCTGCAGACTGTCGCGCGTTGCTTTTGCTTCTGACTTTTCCCCGATACAATCAAATTGCTTTGCGCGCTCGAGTCCAGTCGCGTCTTGCGTATGCAGCCCTTTCTGCAATGGCGGCCCTCGGGACGGCGGGGTGCGTTGCGCCGCTTGGTCTCGGGTACACCATCGAAAGGCAGCAGTTGCGCGTGCAGTTTGTTCCGGCTCCAGAGCCGCGCATTCGAATCGAGGCGGAATACGCGCTGAAGAATACCGGCAACCAGCCGCTCTGCGAACTGGAATTGCGCCTGCCGGGACGGAGGCGTTTTCATTTTGAGGAACCGCACGCTACCTGGGATGCAACGGTGCTCGCAACAGGAACCTCGACGGAGCATCCACGAAACGCACTGATTTCACTTCCGCAACAGTGGAAGGTTTCCGGGCGGCACACGTTGCGTCTTTCCGTGCAGTATTTACCGGCAGCGACGGGCGAGACGGCCTTGAGCTTTACTGCGGATGCTTTTTTTCTGCCAGCCGAGGGGTGGAGTCCGGAATTGCTGCCCTCGCGAGGGCTGTTTGCGACAGGCGGAGTGCCGCCGAAGAAATGGGAAATGAATGTCAGCGTGCCGGACGGATTTCTGGTGCACACGAGCGGCCGGCAAACGAAAACTTCGCGCAAGAACGGAGAGATGAATATCCGCGCTGCGCAGAGCGTGAACGACCATTATCCCGCCGTGATCGCGGGACGCTACACGTCCTCGGAAATCGGCGGCAAGGAGAAGATTATTTTGTGGACGCGCAAACCGCAGGAGGCCGCGGGGTTGCGCGGAGCAAGCGATGCACTCGTTCGAACGATGGAAGCGTACGATTCCATGTTCGGAGCGCGCGGCAAGGGTTCCTCCACAACATGGATTGTGCAATGCCCGGTAACGCCTGGATGCTTCACGAACCGTAATGCAACGATGGCCAAGCTGTTGGGCGAAGAGAAGGAGACCGTCTCCGCTGAAATGGTTTCTCCGGACGCGCTGATGGTCGATCTCAACGAGGGCATGCCAAAACTCGCGGTGGCAACGGCTCCATCGCTGGCTGCGTGCTGGCTGGGTTACGCGCAGAATCCAGGATTCCTCGAGCGGGAGCCTCCGCTCTCCGCGCTTCCGGCGTTCGCGGCGTCGATTGGCCGAGAAGCCGCGGAAGGAATGGATTCGCGCATGGAAACGATTCGGCGAGCACTGCAATTGATCCCGGAGAAAGCTGCAGCGACAGGGCCGGAGGACCCAGCCGTGGTGCGAGCAAAGAGCTTTCTTTTTTTCTATGCGTTGCAGGACCGCTACGGGCAGGACGTGTTTCGAAGGGCGATCAGCCACATGTTGTATGCTCGCAGGGAACGAGAGTTAGAAGTCAGCGACTTGATTGCCGCTTTCGACCAGGAAACACATCAGAGTGCCGCCGAGTTCGTGCGGTTATGGATGAAGCGGCCGGGAGTGCCGGAAGAGTTTCGCGCGCCTTACGGGGAAAGCGCCGCGTCGACGACTAAAGCTGAAAAGGAGAGCGCACCATGAGAGACGTGATTCTGACCGACCGGGGGCCAAAACCCATCGGACCGTATTCGCAAGCCATCCGGGCGAACGGATTTTTGTACGTCTCGGGACAGGTGGCGCTGGATCCGAAGACCGGCGAGATGGCCGGAGCGGAAATCCGTCAGCAGACGGAACGGACGCTTGAGAACGTGAAAGGAATTCTGGAGGCGGCAGGTTTAAATTTACACCACGTGGTGAAGACGACGGTTTTTCTGAAAGACATGAACGATTTTGCGGCCATGAATGAAGTGTATGCGAAGTATTTCACGTCGGCGCCGCCGGCGCGGTCGACGGTGCAGGTGGCGCGTTTGCCCAAAGACGCGTTGGTGGAGATCGAAGTGATTGCCGGGTTATAGGCCACAATCGAAAAGGACTCGAGTTGATGGGTGAAAGTAGTTGGCGAGGCAGAGACGGAGGCCAGTTCCGTGTCAGGCTCCATAACAACGGTGCGCGTGCCGATCTGACATATTTCTGTGCATGATTCATCTCGGCCAGTCTTGCGCGCCGTGCAGGATGCGAACGATATGCACGGTGTCCCCAGTGACATGATAAACGATGATATAGGGCACGGAGGGCAGCACTAATTCCTGCGTGCCATCCTTTTTGCCCGCACGGCCCGGTTTGGAAAGTTTCTGAGAGCGGTTGGCGCACTGTAGATTTCGCGTATCAAGCGCGCTGCGTTTTGACGTGTTTTCTCGAAGAGATAATTCGCGATGTTTTCGAGATCATCAGCAGCTGCTGAGGTCCAGCGAACCTGCATCAGACCCGGCGCTGTTTTTTGGCGATCAGGTCTTCCATGCGTGTCGCGACTTCCTCATGTTCCAGCACTTCACCACGATTGACTTGCGCCAGCCCTTTTTCGACTTGATGGATGAACCATTCGTCGTAACCGACCAAACGTTCGACCGCTTCATACACAAGCGATTCTCTGTCGCGTCCTTGTTGCGAGGCAATGCGGTCAAGCTTGGCTTGCAGCTCCGGAGAAAAATTTATTTCCATGGCGTCAGTGTAAGCGCAGCGCCCGTCTCTGTCAAAGCGTTTACCTCCGACCGCAGATCGCAGTGCAGCATCTTAGGTCTGCCTCCGTCTCATTCAATTCGCGTTGCCTGCAGTGGTTCGCTGCGGGGTGGGGCGATTGCCGAATGATGCGTTGGTAGAGATTGAAGTGATCGTTCCTATATGAATAGCGGATTCCGAGGAGAGTCCCCACGCCGTTAAAACGTCAGTCGAGCGCCGATCTCGATGAGCCTTGCATTGTTCACCTGAGCCGCAGTGACGCGGCCAAAGCTGGGGCTGCCCGGGTTGGTATTGGGGGCATCAAAGCGCGGATGATTGAAAACGTTGAAGGCATCGAAACGGAGCTGGAGGTTCATCCTCTCCCAGCGCTCGACGAGATGCATGTTTTTGTACAGTCCGACGTTGGCTTCGTTCACGCGGCTGGCACGGACGTCCCGCCAGCGCGTCGGATAGGTGCGGATAAAATTAGCGAAGTCCTGGTACACGCCGTTCTTGATGGTATCGCCGGCGGCCGGTTTGTAATTGTAGCCCGGGAGGTTCTGGACGCCAGTCCAAGCAGGAACCGTGGATAGGTCCGTGTTCCTGTTTGGGAACGGGAAGAACTGGCTGGTGTCAAACCACTGGTTGAGCGATTGCTGATCATGAGGAAGAGCGGGGTCTTTGCCCGTGAAAAAAGAGTCGGTGCTGAATACCACTGGTGTGCCGGACTGAATCGTATACTGCCCCGTGAGCTCCCAACCTCCGACAATCGGGTTTATGAATCTTGGGATGGAGCGCCCGAATCTCTTCCCCCGGCCGAAGGGCAAATCCCAAATGCCGGCCACGGAGAGATGTAAGGGACGATCCTCGCCGCCGAGCTTGTGCTCGACGACAGGACCAGCGATCTCGGGGCCCAAGAGGGAAGTGTCCTCGAAGAGTTTCGACCAGGTAAAGGCATTGATGATGCTGAAATCCTTGGTGAAGCGGTGCTCCACTTTGACGAGCATGGCGTCATATTGATTCGTGCCCAAGGGATTGTCATGGCGGGTGATGCCGCCCAAAAGCGGGTCGGGATTAAGCAATTGGTTGAGGGCTATATTCTTGCTGGTGAAGATGGATCCGGTGAGTCCCTGCTGGCCGGGACTTGGAACGAATGGACACGACGGATTCTGCGTGCTTTTCAGGCAGAACGGATTGGGAACCAACTGATTCCACAGGAGCGTGTCAAGAGGACGTCCGTTGGAGTCAAACTGCGGCGCCAGCAACTGCTGCCAAAGGGAGAAGCTGGGAAGATTCTGATTGCGGTCGCCGATCGATCCCGAGGCACAACAACTGAAGATACGATCGGTCTTGTTGTGCGAATAACCGACTTCGAAGAGCCAGCCCTTTAGTTGATGCTGAAGGTGCAGGCTGTATTCCCAAGAGTACGGGCGCTTGAGGTCTTGATTGAACCAATCCACTCCCTGACCGAGATTGGTCGAGGGCCCAAGCGAGGAGCCTGTCGGAGCGAGAATGCCAGCCTGAAAGGGGTTCGCGAGCGTGTCGTAAGGCGTGATGAAATTGTTTAGCGAGGCGTTGAAAGGCGTGGTCAAGCTGAACCCGTTCTGCCCGCCAGTTTGGTAGGTTGCTTGCGTAAAGCGTCCTATACCACCACGGATCACCGTGTTCGTCCGAATCCGATAGGCGAAACCGACGCGGGGTCCGAACTCCTGGTAATCCGCGTGCGAGAATGTGCGAGGTTGTGAGCCAACTCCAGCGAAGAGCTGCGCGCCCGGAACCTTGAAGGCGCTGGCGGGCAGGAGTTGAGCCAGCGTTTGAACGCCCACCAAGCATTGCCCGGTGCAACTGGACGGAGGCGAGGCCAAGGTTTGCGCGTAAGCGGCCTGGGCCGCGCTGCTAATCGGGCTGAGAACGGTGGGATCGAAATTGCTGGTCAAGCGGTCGAAGCGCTCTTCGACTGGCCGCTCGTAATCCCAGCGCAAGCCAATATTGAGAGTCAGCTTGGAAGTGACGCGCCAGTCATCCTGCGCGTAAACACCAATGAAGCGCTGCGAAAAGAATCCGCTGGCATTCACGGGAACATTGCCGCCCGAGGGCAAGCCGAGCAGAAAGGAGGCAAAAGTGGACCCGTTGCCGGTGCCGCCACCGACGGTGGCTTGTTGACGTGTCCACACGCTGCTGAAGTCGAACCTGCCGCCAGCATTACCAAGACTTGCGTCAGCCTCTTGCAGAATCCAGTATTCGCCACCGTAACGGAAGGTATGGTTGCCGTGGACGTGGGTGAGTGAGCCGGACCACGTGTAATAGGTATTGTCCTGATAGGTGCCAGCCTGCCCCGTGCCGAAATGCTGAGGGCTGTCGCTTGTGGCGCCAGCGAAACCAGTAATGTAGGGGAACGACGGCTTCGGCAACTGAGAGACAAGGCTGGAGGAGAAACCGAGTTGGGTGGGATCGAAGCCCGCGCCTTTGTCGTAGTTGGGCTGCTGGAAGCGGCTCACGCTGAAGCGCAGGTCGAGAATCTTACTGGGGCTAATGGTCCACACGTGATCCAGGCCAACATTTTCGGCGACGCGTTCTTGAAAGCCGCCGGTTGCGGCGGACTGAAAGAAGTCGTCGAGGAACTCGTGCAAGTGGCTCCAGCGCACAACGGCAAAGCTATGGTGCGCATTGTTCCATGAGTGATCCACGCGGATGCTTAAGACGGGGAATTTATCCTGACGCGTGGCGGGTGAGACGTAGTTGTTGAGCGCATTACTGTTCGAATCGCTGGCCGTGTTCGGGAGTGGAACGTATTTGAGAATATTCTGCGCTATTGGATCAAACAGCTGAGAAGGAATCTTACTGCCCTGAACTTTGTCAATAAAGCAGTCCACGCCGCCTATCTGTTTGTGGGTGGCCGGATCGGGCGCAATGGCATTTCCCGCCGCGTCGCACTTAAACGGCTGACGGTTGCCGTTCGAGTCCACATCGAAAGGGTTAAAAAGGTGAGCGTAGAATTTCTGGCCTCCAACAACGCTAAAGGACTGGCTGAAATCGCCGTTGCGCTCGAGTTGTGTGGGTACGGAGCGAGTGCCGCCGGGACGGGGATCCTGATTGCGAGTATCGTCGAACGATACGAAGAAAAATGTCTTCTGCTTTCCGTGATACACCTTGGGAATCCACACGGGCCCGCCAAACGTACCGCCGAATTCGTTGAAATGGACAGGCGGCTTTCCTCCGCCAAGCAGATTGTTCTGGAACAGGTTGGCATTGAGGAAATTGTTCTGATTAAACTCGTACAAACTTCCGTGGTAATCCTTGGTGCCGCTCTTCGTTTCCATGTTGACGGTTGAACCCGCCTGACGGCCGATCGAAGCGTCGTACGCGTTAGTTTGCACGCGGAATTCCTCGACCGAATCCATTGGCGGAATGAACGAGACGTAGCCGCCGGCTTTGGTGTTGGGCATGCCGTCGAGCTGGAAGTTATTCGAATAGATGTTGTTGCGGCCTCCGTCGGCGGTGAACTGGGAGCCGCCAACGTATGACCACATATGTACGACGTTGCCGTTCTGATCTTGCGCTACCACGCCTGGGGAAAGTACCGCGAGAAGCGTGGGGACGTGGCTCATGGAAGGAAGCTCGGCAAGCTCTTGGGAGGTGATGACGGTGCCGGACGTTGCGGAAGTTGTGTCGATCAGCGGCGTTGCGGACGTGACCACAACGGTTTCCGACTTGGAGCCGACTTCGAGCGAGACATCAATCTCTTTGTCGTCCGCCGTCCGCAGGGCGATTCCGCGGTGATCTGTGGTCTTGAATCCGGGCGCAGTCACGGAGAATTGATAAGAGCCGGGCAACAGGAACTGGACAATCCAGTTCCCCTGAGCGTTGGTCTGGGTCTGCCGTGTGACGCCGGTATCATTTGAAGTCAGAACTACGATGGCGTTCGGCACTGCGGCGCCCTGGGGGTCCGTAACTCGCCCGCCTAATGCTGCTCGATCTTGCTGGGCCCGCGCACGTGGCGCGGCGCAAAGGCAAAAAACGGCGGAAAGCGCAAACGTCAATATGCAGCGGACTGTCGTTTTTTGGCGAACGAACTGGTCTGAGAGTGTGGGCATGGGCACCCCCCCAGTATCTCGCCTGCGGGTGAGACGAGGTGGCGAGCGCATTCTTGAGCGGGTTTTTGCCCTCCGTCAATCCATGGTTTCCTCGAGTCTGGCAGCGATGATTTACCCTAAAGCCCCAGGCACACCGCATCTTGCGGCCTGATTGCGAACTAAGGGCGTAATTTTTATTCTTGACAAATAATTGTAGAAAACAGCGGGCACGCAATCGACCCTGATGCGGTGCTTAAGGCGATTCGTGAAGTCGTTACGCAAATTCGCGATAAGCAGTTAGCCGCCTAGTTCGGTGACGTCATGGCTTGCGCGAAGATCATGATGGCGGGGTTGGGGTCGTCCAGCGAAACAGCGACGAACTTCGACGGAGAGACCAAATAGACGATGGCGTTCCCCCCCGGGCCAGAAGCAACCTTCATGGTTCCTCTTCCATTTGCCCCCGATGAGCTCAGAGAGTACGTGGACTTGAACGTGACGCCTGATTTTGGCCCGTTCGATGCAACAGTATCTTCAACACCGGTCATGTTTCCGGTCGGGCTAGAACCGTCAGCCGAGAACTCTCCGGAAAACGTGGTGACACCAAACGTAGCCGGGCTGGATGCCAACCCGGCATACGCACCCTTTACTTGGCTGTTCGTGAACGAAGTCACAACCTGGGGTTCTCCCAACCCAAACAAAACGGAACTATCCGAGCCCATGAAGAAGGCGGTGTTCGGGCTTACGAGGTAGGCAACCGCCGGAGCGCCGCCTGCCAGAATCGATTCCCGGCCATTGCTTGCCACATTGTACGTTCCGACCTGATTGACAGCGGAGGTTGCCGATCCACCGCAGTTCTGATCGAAGGTCAGATTGACAGCACCGTTGCCATCGGAGTTGAGCAAACCCACGAAAACGTTGGGGGACGAGCCTGATGCGGTCCCGCACACGGAGAGCCCAGTTAGGTAAATCACCGTACCGTCCTTCATCGAGGCGTTGGAGAACCCCCCAGAGGGAGTTTGCTGGCGAAGGACAGCGCCATTCAGAAGCGGAGTCGAGCCCGCTACCGAGTCTGACACCATGGCAAAAAGTTTTCCCGCATTCACGACGTAAAAGGCGAAATTCAAGTTTCGTGGCGTTCCGCCGGCGACCAAGGAGAGATTCATCGAGCCCCTGCCGCTGGATTTGTCGGAGACAGTGTAAGCCGCAGCATTCATTGTTGCCGTATTGCTGCCGGTGGAAGCGTTGGCGTCCGCTGCCCCGTTAGTAAAAGTGCCGGCGCCGTTCGAAGTAAAGCGGCCTACCAGTGCCTCACGATTGTTGTTGGCGTCCAATCCGGAGAAACCAAAGGCATAGTCGCCCGTTATTCTGGCCGCGTTGAACGCAGATGCATCCACCTTCTCTATGGTTCCCGAGCCGATCGTTCCTGAGCCTCCGGCGATGTCCATCCCGATGAATTGCGCGTTGCCGTCGGGCATCATGGCGAAGGCGAGCTTGCTATGGCCGGGAATGTCCAGGGTCATCACGCCCCGGTGATCGGCGCCGATGGTATATGTCCCCTTAAACGATTGCGCGGTCAGCACGGCTCCCGTGCCAATGCCGTTGGTGTCCACTTCGCCGTTGGTCAGATTCCCGGCTCCGTCGGCCGTGAATCTTCCTACCGCGGCAAAAGGCTCCGAATAGCCAGGCCCCCCGGTGATTCCGCTGAATGTAAACGCGTAATCGCCATTCAGCGCGACAGAGCCGCCGTTCTGCCCACCATTGTTCATTTTGGAGGTGCTTCCCGCGCATCCTATGGAAGATAGAGCGAACGCGAGACACACGGCCACGGCTGGATTTACTTTTTTCATGTTCATCTACTTGCTGGCTGGGGGGTAGCGGTTCTTAGTAATACCTACAAGCACGCGCGGACTCATTCGAGCACGCACACGCTTAAGTCTGTGACGACTTTTGCAATGAAGACGAACCGCGCGGGGTTCAGAACCTTGGAGAAATGCAGTCTTGCTTTCAATCTAAGGGTCGATACTTGCTCGTCTCTAGAACACCCGCTCGGCTAGTCATCGCGACTTATGCCGCCGCATGCATTCGACACGCCCTCGCACGATCGTGTTTATGACTTATTTACACCGCGAAGACAATCAGGTGGATTCAGCAATGTCTCGCAGGAAAACCCCCCAAGGTGCAATTATTCGGGGACGGGGCCCCGGTTGGAGGTGTGAGACCCAAGGGAGAAGACTTATGGCCGGTCGGGGCTTTCGAGGGCTTCATGCACGGCCCACACGGTGATCGCTCCGGCGACACCAACGGCGTACCAGATGAACTTGTCCTTGGCGGGTTTGCGAGGTGGTCCACCATAACCCTTGGTGCCCACGCCGCGTGGACCCTGTGGGTCGGCGGCGCTGGGATCCAGAACGACACGATACGCGGCGCCCTCCGGAATCTCGCGCACATCATCTTCGACAGCGATACTCAGCGAACCACGGGTGCTCTTGACGATCAATTCCTTGGGGCTCAGTACTGTAACTTGTCCGATGGTGGGCCGATCGGAGCTCGGCCGAATTACAGCAGAAGCCACGTGCAGCGCGAACGCTTTCGAATTGGCAGTTGAAAAAGTAGCTGTGCCTAAGGCCAAAGTTGCAGCCGGAGTCGTATCCTCCTGAGAGAACGTGGCCATGCTCGCGCCATGCAGGAGAAAACGGGCAGCACCAGCGCGAACCTGGACGCCGCCGGACTGTTCGGTGCTGAGTCTATCGCCGCTAAAAATGGTTGCGCCAACGGAAGCCTGCCCAGTGGCAAACCGAGCGCGATCGGCATACACAATTGTACCGAGCCAGGAAGAAGGAGTGGCCCAGAGGGGCGTGGTCAGGAGCGAGAAT
>DASQYT010000147.1:0-9887 GCA_035639075.1 Candidatus Elarobacter sp. | reverse complement strand
GACTTGTGGAACGAACACAGAAACCCCAAAACCAAATCAAACCCAAATACCATGTGCCTGCAGATCACCCTTGGAGAAGACCTTGGAAGCGGACATTTCTATCTGGCGGAAAACCGGACATTTCTACTTTGCGTTGACAGAAATCACTAGTCGCGAAACTTGTTAATTAGAACCGAGTCTTCCGTGGTTATTTTGAGCTTCCGGGATGCCCAGTCTTACTACGCGGCACGACTGGATGTGGCTCAAAGATCGCCGCAAGCGGCCCCTACATACTCTGATTCATGGCTCACCCGCTTCGAAGTATACTTACGACGACGAGTGCGTTGCGAAAAGAGCAGGTGTTTGGCGATGGTGCGGATTGTAATTCTAGGTGAACGAACCGAGTACCTTAGGCTGCTGGCTGATGCCCTGCAAGAAGGTGGATACCAAGTTCGAGTTACCTCTAATTCCAAGTGGAAGATGTCCGTCCTGAAATACCTCAGTCCTCACTTCGTGATCGTGGACACGGAGAATCCAAATTTCAGCGCCGCGAAAGTCTGCAGCAAGATACGGAGTGATCGTTCGCTCGATCGCGTTCGCATTCTCGTGTTAAACCCCTCCGATGGCCCCGAAGAGAACGAGCCCGAAGAGGCGGCTCATACAGCTGACATATATCTGGACCGACCTTATGATCCCAGCTCTGTTGTGTCATGCGTGCGAAAGCTCCTGAAGACAGAACCTGCGGAACGAAGCTACCGAAAAATATCGCTGGGCTCGTTCATTATCGATCCGTTGTCTTATCAGGTGATCCGGCGCGGGAGGCAGTTCCCTTGACTCATTTTGAATTCAAGCTCTTACACCATCTGGCCTCTTATCCGGAAACCATCCGCAGCCGGGATCAATTGCTACAGACGGTGTGGAAATACCGAAACGCCACTCGCCGGATAGTTGACACCACAATATGGAAGTTGCGAAAAAAGATCGAGACTTGTCCGGAGAGGCCGAGGTTCATCCGCTCAGCGAAAGGACAAGGGTACAGTTTTCATGTGCCCTCTGACTGACCCGGTTCTCATGCTGGCCGCGCTCCTGATTTTAATCCCGTCCCAGTCGGGCTGAAAGAATGAGAAGGGCGGCTCAGTGAAGAGCCGCCCTTTTTCCGTCCTCAGGGGAGGGACGAGTCCCACATTGCCTGGCCTGGACTAAGGCAGGTAATAACGGAAAGCCGTCCAGACCATATTGTCTATGGCCTTGGGGCGCTGACTAATGCCCGGAGCCGCCGCGTTGGTACCATTGTTGCCGGACCAAGCCACCTTGGTGAGGTAGGAATACTGAATACCCCAGCGCAAGCGGCCCTTCGAACCGCCGTACACATTTTGCCAGAAGCCGAGAGTGCCCTCGATGACGTTGTGAACGTCGCCGTTGCAGGTGCCAGCGCTGCCGGGAGCTGTCGGGCTGGAAATCGCGCTGGCCACCGGAAAGCCTTCCGTCGTGCAACCTGAGTTGTTGAAGAGGGGCGAGCCGTAGCCCACGCCGACGGGGTTGCCATTCGCGGGATTGACAAAGGTGTAGGCCGTACGGGCAGCATATTCGCCGCCACCGTAGGCATAGATGTCGAACTTGGGATTCGGATGAAGCTCGAGCATCCCAAGATAAGCGGCGGAGCGGATGGGAGCAAGAGTACCATCCGGGCGTGCCGTCACGTCAGCCAACTGTGCCGAACTGTAACGGCCTATGCCATCGCCGCCCTGCACGTGAGCAACGAGATCGACCTTCTTGGCCACGATAGGAAGTCGCGCAAAAGCGCCCACCCCGCCGCCAATCCTAGTGTCATTGAAAGCGTTCGCGACGGAGGTGTTGCTGCCGCCGCAAGCTGCGGGAAGGCCGGTGGCCGCAGTGAGAAGAGGTTGAGCGCCGCAAGGATAAACGCGGTCACGGAAAGTGCTGAGGATCCCCACGACTTCGTAGTGGCCCCATTTTGGATCGAAAGTCGCTTTGACCAGGAAGTCGGGTGCCTTGTTTGCGGTGTAGCCGGTCGTATCCACGAAGTTGTTGAGGCCGCCACCTACGCCGGGCGTGTTGAAGAAGAAGTTGTTGTTAGAGCCGCGGCCGCCAAAAGTTGTTTGCGGGCCTTCTATCGATGCCCCCAAGGCAAATTTGCCGAAGTCCTTCGCAACGCGGAAACCGTAGGCTCGTTGCCAGGCCCAGCCCACGATATACTGTGGATCAATGATGAGTGGGAGATTTTCCTGGCGATTCTCTATCCCTTTCTTGCTCTCGGTCACCAAACTCCACATCTGACCAGCGGAGACGGAGAACCCGTTTTGCCAAGCCACCCTGCCCCAGAATTGCCTATAGCGAAGCACATAGCTGTTGCTCTGGCGGTTGTTGGAGGTCACGCCGGCGCCGAGAAAATCAGTCTCGACGTAACCGGTCACCTTGGCGTTGCCGACGTTCGTCTCAAGTAGCAAGCTGAGACGGGACTGCCGGGCGCTAAAGACGTTCTCGGTAACTTTGCTCAGCGCACTATTGGGATACGGTATGCCTGTGAGGGGAGTGTTGATGTCGGCGCCGATGGCGTGAGAGCGAAAAGTCGTTGCGGCCTCCATGAAGCCGCCTGGCGTGATGTTGATGCCCTTGTACTTGATCGTGCTCGGGCCTTCTTCAGTCGCCTTCTTGGCTTCGGCTTGCTCCGTGGCAACGGTCGTCTTGAGGACTTCGTTGCTGGCCTTCAAGTCGCTGACGGTGGACTTCAACGAAACGGCCGTCGTCTTCACTTCAGCCGTCGTATTTACGGCTTCGGTGGCTTTGGTGCTCGCTTCGGCTGCACGAGCGTTGGCTGCCGCAGCCGCTTCCCGCGCCTCGTCAATTTGGCGATCGCGCTTGGCCAGCTCTTCCTTCAGTAGTTGCAGTTGCTCCTGCTGGGACTGCAGAGTCTGGCGAAGCTCCTCGATCTGTACCGCGATGGCGGCCTCGGCCTTCTCCGGTTTCTTGGCGGCTCTTGGTTTCGCCAGATCCGCCGGCTTCGCAGGCTGTGGATTGGCGTCTTTCGGTGTGTCCGTGCGCGCTTCGTTTGAAGCGGCTTCGGACTTCGGTCCACGCTCGTTTCCATCCCCTGCCGACCGAGCAACGACCGGCCCTGCGAAAAGAACAAGGCCTAGAATCCACGCAACGACTGTTCGCATTAATTCCTCCTTGGAATTTCTCTGAAACAGGTGGCAGTCCTCCCAAAATCTATATCCAGGTGGGAACGCCCCCTTTGGGCCTGCATTCTATTCCATGCAGGCTTAAATTGGTCGAAGGCTGTTGGCGAGCAGCTAATGAACCCACCCCGGTTCTGGTTGAATTCTGTCCTGCTCTTACGACGTTGACCCCAAAGCCGTGCCAACCTGGCTCCAGCGCCACACCTGTAGTTGCCACACCCTAGGGCCGGAACTTACCGGGCTGCCATAACGCTGTTGTAACAAGATTGTTAATACTGTGTTACGGAGCGTTCGGCGGGATTACAAGGACCCCTAGTCCTTCTCGAATAGTGTGGGCTGGCTGGCCGAAACTTTCCACGGCCAAAAACTACGTTCGCCTGCCTTGCCAGTTCGCTCAATGAGGCAAACTCGCGGCATAGCCTTGGCGTACTGACCTAAGCCTCTTCAATCCCTCTTTGCGGTTGATGATGTAAACGTGTATTGGATATCCAAGGCGCTGCTCGGTACCCAACGGTGGGTATTTGATGGCAAGCGCTAGCAGTGCTTCGGCTGTCCGTGGCGCATCGAGACGTCTTTGTTGGAATGCTTCGGCCCAGGCTCGGAACGTAGGAAGCGCAGCGATCCTTGATTGAGGGTCCTGAAAACCAGACTGAAGGGCGGCGACTTGCCCGCTCAAGATGATGCGCGGTGATTCAGATCCCACCGCCTCTTCCGAATGATACCCAAAATGGAGAATTGCGCCCTGAATGTCCGAAGGATATACGTCTACAGTTTCAGTTTTCAGCGCGCCATCTCCATCTAGCTAGCCCTACGAAAATGCACTCGAAAATCTGTGGCGCTTGTCCATCGAGCTGCCCCTTCAGCGCCAGCATTTGGTTTTTTCCTTCGGGGGTGAGTCCGTCCAATTGGTCGGTAGTTGTTTTTCCGAACTTGTTTGCTAATTCATTCATTGGAAGAAGCGAGGCATCTTCAGCGGCCTGCTTCACATAAACAGACCGCGCGATTTCGGACGGCCGAATAGTAACTTTCGCCGTCGTTATCTCGACCAAGCCGCTGCACATGAAGGCCAGTTTCGATCCCAACTTGGTCACCTTTTCAGTTGTCTTAGAAACGAGCGAAAGCTCACCGCGCAAATAAAAGGCTCTCTTCCCGTCTGACGCAATCGCGATTTCTTGCCTGTCGAGGATTATGACGTAAAGTGTTGCCTGAACCGGCTGAGGTATCAAAAGGAGGGCAAACGCTGTTAGCCAACTCCCAAGAGCTCTTAGAATTGGTTTTCGCGGTTTCAACATCCTCTGACTTCACCGCTCAGACTGAAGTGAGAATCGCGCAATCTCGAAACTCTAGCATTACGCGTGAAGAAAACTCAAACGGGCTTTCCACGAAATCGGCTGTCGATGCGCGAATTGACAAACGTTTGTTATGAATGTAACGTCCTCTAGAAATGAGTGTTTCTAATAATAGAAAGAGGACTCCGTGGCTATTGCTAACCTTCACGTTGCCTGCACGACGCGCGAGTCAACGGGTGAAAGTCTGGCGCAAGCTGCAACGCTATGGAACAGTTCCGCTCGGGAACTCCGGCTACCTGCTTCCTAGTGATTCCATGAATGAAGAACGACTTCAATGGCTCGCAACGGCCATTCGCAAGTACGGTGGCGATGCTTCCATTGTGCAGGTGCAATCAATCGATAACATCTCGACTCCCCAATTGATTGGACGGTTTGTCGAGGCGCGCGGGCGCGAGTACCAGGAGTTGATTCGCGAACTGCAAAGGTTTTCTTCGATGCCCGCACAGAAGCGAGCCATTGTTCTCAAGCGGTTGCGGAGCCGTTTCCAGGAGATTGTTGAGGTCGACTTCTTCAACAGCCCCCTGCAGAAGCGTGTTAGTGAGCTCCTGGTGCGAGCCGATGAAAAGCGTGTGCGGGCGCGGATGCCTGAGACTGCGCGAGTCAAGCCGCAAGACTACAAGAGCAGGGTATGGGTGACGAGACCGAGACCGGGTGTGGATCGGTCTGCGTCTGCATGGCTGATTCGGCGCTTTATCGATCCCAAAGCACGATTTGCCTTCGCGCCGGAAGAGCGCGTGCCGCACGGGGCCGTGCCATTTGACATGTTCCACGGTGGCTTCGGGCACCGCGGCGACAACTGCACTTTCGAAACCCTGCAAAAGGACTTTAAGATTCGCGACCGAAGGACAAGGGTTATTTCAGAGGTTATCCACGACGCGGACTTAGCCGATGATAAATTTGGCCACAAGGAAGGTTACGGGATAGACGAGGTACTCAAGGGCTGGGCGCGGCAAGGAATCCCGGACCAGGAGCTTCTCGATCGCGGAATGCAGTTAATTGAGGGGCTCTATCACTCGCTGACATGAGGGGCTTATCGGCTAGTGGAGTTCCTGAAATGGGAGAATAGATCGTGTTAACGAAATGTCGCACCTACCTCCGATGGATTACAGGCACTCTGGTTTTGTGTGCGTTAGTCGGGCCAACGATCCTGGCGCAATCCGGCGGAACGATTAAGGTGCTCACGCTCGAAGAGGCGGTTGATTTCTCCCTAAAGAACTATCCGGCTGTCCGCGCTTCCCTAGAGCGAGTCCGCGCGGCTCAGGCAGGCATAGGCTTGGCGCAAACGAATTACTTCCCTCGGGCGGACGTGGTCTGGCAGACGAATCGAGCGACCGATAACAACATTACGGGCCTTCTCCTTCCGCAATCCATCATCGCTCCGATTTCCGGGCCCGTTCCGGCGTCGGCTTCGAATCGAAGCGCTTGGGGAAGCGCGGCGGGACTCTTGTTCTCCTGGGAACCGGTCGATTTTGGCTATCGGGGAGCAAAGGTAGACGCCGCGCGTGCGACTCGGAATCAAGCCACTGCGGAAGCTGCTCTGACACACCTTGATGTGGCCGTGGCCACAGTGAACGCCTACCTTACGGTTCTGGCTGCCCAGCGAACCGTGCGCGCGGCCGAGGCTGATGTGCAGCGGCGCGAAACGTTCGACAAAGCCGTCCGCGTCCTGGTAGACAACCAGCTTCGCGCGGGAGCGGATGCTTCCCGTGCGGATGCGGAATTGGCTCGCGCCAGAGTCAACTTGGCTCGCGCAAGGCAACAGGAGAAAGTGAGCATAGCAGCATTAGCCGATATTCTCGGATTGTCGGATACCTCGGTCGAAGTTCGAGAAAGCATTCTCCTTGGGCCACCTCCCGAGGGATCCCCTCAGGCCATGCCGCTTGCAAAGAATCCAATCGCGGAGGCCCAGCACGCTCGGATGGAGGAAGCCCAGGCACAGGTCCATATCATCGACCGTTCCTACTATCCGAAGTTCTATCTTCAATCGTCGGTATATGGACGCGGCAGCGGCTGGGACCCCGCCGGCAAATTCGAGGGAGGGTCGGCGGGCCTCGGCCCGGACCGTTCGAACTGGGGAGTCGGCTTGAGCGTGACGTTTCCCGTCTTCGACATCTTCACGGTCCGCTCTCGAAAGGCGATTGAATCGGCAAATGAACGCGCTGAGGCAGCTCGCTACGACCAAGCCCTGCAAGACCTGACGGGCCAATTGCGGAAGGCACAAGCTTCCCTCGAAGGTGCTCGCAACGTTGCGGAAAATACGCCGCAAGAATTGGATGCGGCGCGCACAACGGAAACCCAGGTGCGAGCACGCTACCAAACAGGGCTCGCGACGCTCGTCGATGTCGCAGATGCGCAGAGCCTCCTGGTGCAGGCAGAAACCGACGACGCTCTGGCTCGGCTTGCCGTCTGGCAGAATCTGGCTGCGGTTGCTGCATCGCAAGGCGACCTCCAGCCGTTCCTCCAGTTTCTCCACGATAAAACGCAGGGAGGGCCGTAGCGCATGTGGCTGCTCCGCGCCGCGCTCCGCCGCCCGTTCACGATCATCGTGGCCGTCATCGGCATGGCGCTTTGCTCAATCCTTGCTCTTGTACGAATGCCGATCGACATCTTCCCCAATCTCAACCTGCCGGTTGTTTACGTGGCACAGCCCTACGGCGGAATGTCACCGGCGCAGATGGAAGGCTATCTCGTTTACTACTACGAGTATCACTTCCTCTACATCACAGGCATCGAGTCGGTGGAATCGAAGTCCATCCAAAACGTGGGATTGCTGAAACTGACGTTTCACCCCGGCACGGACATGAGCCAAGCGATGGCGCAAACCGTGGGCTACGTGGACCGGTCGCGTGCGTTTATGCCTCCCGGCACCGTGGCGCCATTCATCATGCGCTTCGACGCGGGAAGCGTCCCGGTCGGCTACTTGGTTTTTTCGAGCACAACGAAGAGCGTCGCCGAGATCCAAGACCTGGCGCTAAACCGCGTGCGCCCACTTTTCGCAACTCTGCCCGGAGTCTCCGCTCCTCCTCCATTCGGAGGGGCGGCGCGAACGATTGTCGTGAGCGTCGACCCGGATCGTCTCCGCGCCTACCGGATGGCCCCAGAGGAAGTGATCCAGGCGTTGAACACGGGGAACACGATTATACCTGCGGGGAATGTGCGCACCGGAGATTTGCTGCGGCTGGCGCCGATCAATTCAGTCGTCTCGAATATCAAAGACCTGCAAAACCTTCCGATTCGTACAGGAGCCGGACCCACCGTCTTTTTGAGAGACGTCGGGACGATAGAGGATTCGAGCGACATTATCACCGGCTATGCCGAAGTGAATGGACGCCGCACGGTCTATATTCCCGTAACGAAGCGCGCCGATGCTTCGACGTTGAGTGTAGTCAATGCGGTCAAAGCCAGCCTCGGGCAATTCCAGTCCGTCGTTCCAGAAGACATCAAGATCGATTACGAATTCGACCAATCCTCCTACGTTCGGAGCTCGCTGCTATCTGTCGTGAAGGAAGGACTCTTGGGCGCGGTCTTGACGGGCGTGATGGTGCTGCTTTTCTTGCGCGACTGGCGGAGCGCGTTCATCGTTGTGACTACGATTCCGTTCGCGCTGCTAACAGCCGTGGTAGCCCTATGGGGCGCGGGTCAGACCATCAATATCATGACCCTGGGCGGCCTGGCACTGGCTGTCGGGATTCTCGTCGATGAATCGACGGTAGTGATGGAGAACATTCACAGTCACCTCGGACAAGGACGCGGAAGAGCGATAGCCGTTTTGGAGGCAAGCAAGGAAGTGCAGATTCCACGGCTGCTGGCGATGCTGTGCATTCTCGCGGTGTTTGTTCCTTCCTTCTTCATGACCGGGGTTTCGCGGTCGCTGTTCGTGCCGCTTTCACTGGCGGTCGGTTTTGCGATGGCGGCCTCTTATTTGTTGTCGAGTTCTCTTGTGCCCGTACTGTCAACGTGGATTCTGCGCGAGCATGCACCGGAAGCGGAGGATGCGCCTTCGATGCTCCACCGAGTGAGCAAAACGCTCGGCCGCATTCTGAACCGGCTCACGGCAATTCGGGGACTTACGATCTCGGCGTACGTTCTCGCTTCAATTTTGGTGGTTGTCCTACTCGGCCCGTATCT
Organism: Candidatus Elarobacter sp.; assembly: GCA_035639075.1. Taxonomy (GTDB): domain Bacteria; phylum Acidobacteriota; class Terriglobia; order Acidiferrales; family UBA7541; genus Acidiferrum. The sequence continues at coordinate 1,231 of DASQYT010000147.1, read as the reverse complement.
CGGAAGAGAGATCTTCCCGCGGGTTTCCTCCGGTCAGCTTTTGTTGCGGTTCCGTGCTCCCATCGGGACACGGGTGGAAACCACGGAAAGACTCACGCTTACTGTGCTCCGTTCAATTCAGGAGGCTGCTGGTCCGGGAAATGTCGGTGTGACTCTGAGCTACGTTGGCGCGCCGCCTCCCAACTATCCAATCAACACGATCTACCTATGGACCAGCGGTCAGCATGAGGCGGTATTGCGCGTAGCTTTGAAGCCGGACTCCAACATTCGCATCGACGAATTCGAGGAACGGTTGCGGAAGCTCTTGCCTGACAAATTTCCGGGCTGCCAGTTTTCTTTTGAAGCGGGAGACATCGTGACGCAGATCATGAACTTCGGTGCTCCGACGCCCGTGGAAATCAATGTGAGCGGACCTGACCTTGGTGCCGACCGAGCCTTTGCCGCTAAGGTTCGCTCGGAAGTAGCCAAGATTGGCGCGCTCCGCGACCTTCAGTATGACGAACCTCTCGACTATCCGAGCATAGACATCAACGTAGACCGGGAACGCGCCGGACAGCTGGGCGTTACAACCGGGAGTGTTGGGCGATCATTCCTCGCCGCCACATCTTCCAGCCGTTTCGTCTCGCCGAACTACTGGGCCGATCCAAAGTCCGGAGTCGCATATCAGGTACAGGTCCAGGTTCCACAATCCGATGTGACCTCGATTCAAGACGTAGAACATATCCCGGTAACGCAAGGAGCGGCTGAGCACCCCCTGATGGGTGACGTAGCTCAAGTCGGCTACGGAACTGTCGTTGGCGAATATCACCGGCTGAACGGACAGAGAATGGTGACGCTCACGGCGAATGTTTCAGGAGAAGATCTGGGCCGTGTTTCGAGCGAGCTGGACGCCGCGATTAGTCGCGCAGGGTCTACGCCTCGCGGAGTGAAGGTCGCTGTCCGGGGGCAAATCGGTCCAATGAAGCAGACGTTGACCAACCTTGCCGTCGGGTTGCTGCTTGCGGTTCTTGTGATCTACCTGCTGCTGGCAGCGAACTTCCAATCACTGAGGCTCGCGTTTGTGGTGCTGTCCGCCGTGCCTGCGGTCATTTGTGGAGTGCTTTTCGTTCTGCTGGTGACTCGCACGAGTCTAAACGTTCAGTCGTTCATGGGAGCGATTATGGCCATCGGGGTCGCCGTAGCAAACGCGATTTTGCTGGTGACATTTGCGGAGGAATATCGCCGGGAAGGA
>DASQYT010000146.1:0-2979 GCA_035639075.1 Candidatus Elarobacter sp. | reverse complement strand
GTAGATCTCAAATTTCTGGCGGATGCCATCAGAGAAAATTTCCACCTTGGTGCCGATGGCGCTTTTATTGTCAGCCAGGCCTTTGAGCGCCAGCCGTAACCAGTTGTTCTTATTGCCGCCTTCGTTCTTGAGCAGGACGGCCGCGCCATGATTCTGAGTGATGAGCAGGTCGGTGGCGCCGTCGTTGTCGAAGTCTCCGGTGATGATGGCGCGCGGATCTTTGAGCTGAATTTTGTCGAGGCCAACGTCGGCAGTAACGTCTTTGAACCCATCCGGTCCGAGATTGCGGAAGAGTTTCATTTCGCCTTTCCCCTCTTTCGTCTCGCCCGCAGCGAGGAGGTCCACCCAGCCATCGTTGTCATAGTCAAACGCGGCGACGCCAAGAGCCCTCACCCAGTCCACCTTCGGGAGCCTTGACTCCTCAAAATTCTTGCCGGCGTTGTTACGCCAAAGAGTTACCTTGCGGTCGCTCGTATGCGTAAACGCCAGATCCATCCAACCGTCATGGTTGAAGTCAAGTGCGACGAGCGCATTGGCCGGGTCAGGAATGTGGCCGGACCAAATCTTACGTTGGGGAAATTGTCCTTCTCTCGGATTCTCGAGAATCGCAGGAGTGCCAGTAAGGATATCTACTGCGCGATCGTTGTTGTAATCCGACCCAATCGCCGCTGCGGCAACGATTTTCTGCGATAGTCCGATCTCTTCTGTCACATTTGTAAATGTGCCGGTGCCGTTATTGCGCCATACCGACAGGTGGCCAGAAACCTGGAATATGTAATCCAAATTGCCAGATGGAGTCGGCGGGAAGTCGAGCGAACTGACGAGGAGATCTATGTCGCCATCATGGTCGTAGTCTACAAATGTGAGCCCCTGATTAAGACCCTTGCTGCTGATTCCCGCGGCATCTGTTACGTCCTTGAAAGTACCGTTCTTCTCGTTATGGAAAAGGACGACACGGTTTGGAAGGCTTAGCGCTATATCTACAAAGCCGTCGTTGTCGAAATCGCCCGCGCTACACCCAATCCCGCGAACCGTAGTATCTAACCCTGCCCGTCTCGTTACGTCTTCGAATTTGCCGTTTCCAAGATTGTGGTAAAGCGCAATGCCACCTTGAGGGCCGTTGTCGGACAGAAAAAGATCGATCTTGACGTCATTGTCATAATCGAGGAAGCAGGCGCCGGGACTGAACCCATACTGTAGTGGGCCGGGTTGCGAAACTAGCCCCGCCTCCTTCGTCACATCCACAAACTTCACCGGAATCTGGGGCGGAACTTTCAACGTCACTGCGGGTGACTCCTCGACCAGCGAGTATTTCCCCTGATCTCCGTATGCGAGCCCGATCGGCGAGCCCAGCTTCGCCTGCGTGATGTGCTGAAATTTCTGAAGATTGGCTCGCGCCTCGGCGGCATCACCGGACTGCTGATACGCGCGCGAAATTCCGAACTCAGCCGACGCGTGTAGCGGATTCAGCTTTAGCGCGTGCTGAAAAGCATCAATCGCCTGCGGGAATTGCTTTTGCTGCGCATACGCCGCGCCGAGAAAATACCAGGTATCGGCGTCATTGGAATCTATTTCGGTGACACGCCGAAACGCATCGACCGCTCCCTGAGGATTATCGGAATTCTTGTACAGCAATCCAAGATTGAACCACGCATGCGGATCATTGGGATTTTTTTTGACCGCCTCTTCCAACAACTGCTTGGCTTGATCAATACGCGTGAGGTTCAGCAGCGCGATCCCCTGGTTCAGCCTCGCAATTTCCAGCTTGGGATCGAGTGCGGCTGCATCCTGAAACGCTTTCAGCCCTTTTTCAAAGAGCTGCTGATTCATGTACGCCGCGCCGAGATTGTTCAGGCGTGCGGCTTCAGTGGATTTATCAGGCGCAGCGCCCTGTCGTGGAGTGGCAGCGATTAGGGCAAGTCCAACCAGAATGACACCACCAGAGGTGAGGAAGAATCTTCGCATCATGCCACAAAGACGAATGCGTAGGGGCGGGTGCCCTCACCCGCCCAGCCGAGCGAAGCTCGGCAGATGCTCGGCAAGCTGTGCTCGCCTGCCCGGACGAGGGCGTCCGGGCCTACGTGTTCTGCCAATGATGGGCACTTAGGGCTTGCCGTAGGGTTTCGATGCTATCACGCCCTTGGTTTCCTCAATCGCGACCGTCCGCCCGGCGCTGATGGTGGTCAGCTTGTCCACGTGTCCGCTGGGCCACTGTACTTCAACCGAGTCAGCTTTCGTTTGCGCGCCCAAGCCGAACGTCAGCACCAGTTCGCTCTGTGACAAATAACTCGACCCGCTGCGCAGCATCTGCCATTGCTGATCTTTTCCAGTGATAACGCGAACGACGGCGCCGATGCCATCACGGTTCGATTTCGTTCCCACCAATTTCACGCGCAGACTATGATTCGCCCCGTCCTCGTTGTGAAACAGATATGCGCGGCCTCCATTCGTCGTCATGAGCACATCCAGTGCTCCATCGTTGTCAATGTCCGCATAGGCCGCGCCGCGAGCCACCTTGGGACTGGAGAAAGCCACGCCCACCGATTGCGTTACTTCCTGAAACTTGCCGCCTCCAAGATTGTGAAACAAGTGCGGCGGTTCCGCGTAACTCACGCGCTTTTGCACTTTTTCAATCTCGTTTTCAATGTGGCCATCGGCCACCAGAATGTCCGGCCAGCCGTCGTTGTCATAATCGAAAAAGAAGCAGCCGAAACCTAAAGTGACCAGTGTGGCGCGTCCGACCTCGGAACGCGGGGCTTCGTCCACAAACAAGCCATTCCCCTCGTTGTGATAGAGCGAGAGCATCTGATTTGCAAAATTCGTGATAATGATGCTCGCGTGGCCCGAGCGATCATAATCTCCCGCATCGACGCCCATACCCGCGCGTGCCACACCGTCTTCGCTGAAGGCGATTCCCGCCGAGACGCCACGCTCTTCAAACGTTCCATCGTGTTTATTCAGATAGAGCTTGTTCGGCTG
>DASQYT010000145.1:0-4949 GCA_035639075.1 Candidatus Elarobacter sp. | reverse complement strand
GCATCGGCCGGATCAGGAAATACCCAGAAGCCGTCTCCTCCAAAAATGTTTTCCCAGCGCCCGTTGGTGATTCCGCCCGGATACTGCGAATCCCCAATCCACACGCTGTTGTCCTGCAGGCCCCCAAAAACGTGATAAGGATCGGCGCTGTCGACGCTCACGTGATAGAACTGCGAAATTGGAAGGTTATTGCCCTTCCACCAGGTATTTCCGCCGTCGTAGGAATACCAAACGCCTCCGTCATCACCGGCGATGAGGTGATCAGTATTGTCAGGATTCACCCACACGTCGTGGAAATCGCCGTGCGCGCCGTTCCCAATTCCGCTGAAGCTTCTGCCGCCGTCCTCGCTCATGATCAAGGTAAGGTCCGGCTTGTAGACTTTGTTCTCGTTTTTCGGATCGACAATCAGATTCGCGAAATAAAAAGGCCGCCACACCATCCAATTGCTGCGGTCGCGCTCCTCCCATGTCTTGCCGCCATCATCGGAGCGGAAAAGTGCGCTTCGCGTCGACTCGATCATCGCGTACACAACATTTGGTTTTGACGGCGCGATGGTGACGGCTATGCGTCCCCACGGCTTCGCGGGGAGCCCTTTGGCGCTCTTGTCATCCAATTCTTTCCAAGTGGCTCCACCATCCGTGGTCTGGAAAAATCCGCTGCCGCTCGCTGCCGTCGCATTCTCGCCACCCGACCGGAAAGTCCAGCCTTTCCGCCGAAAGTCCCACATGCCCGCGAAAAGCGCCTTGGGGTCTTGCGGATTCATGGAAATCATCGAGCAGCCGGTCGAGAGATTCGCGCCCTTCAGAATTCTGTTCCAGATCTTCCCGCCGTCGGTGGTTTTATAAACGCCGCGATCCTCGCTGTCGCTCCACAATTTTCCTGGCACGCATACGTAAACCGTGCCGCTGTTCTTCGGGTCGATGATAATTTTCGCGATGCGCTCGGAATTCTGCAGCCCCATGTTGGTCCAACTATCGCCGCCATCTGTCGACTTGTAGATGCCGTTCCCAATAGAAACGCTATTGCGCGTCCATGACTCGCCCGCGCCCGCCCAAATCGTCTTCGGCGCTTGCGGATCGATGGCCACCGCTCCGATCGACTGTGCACTCTCCTTGTCGAAAACCGGCTTGAACGTTGTGCCGCCGTTCGAGGATTTCCAAACCCCGCCGCTGGCCGCGCCAATGTACACGGTCAGCCGGCCGTCTTCTTTCACCGCGGCAATCGCGGCCACGCGCCCGCTCATGGCAGCGGAACCGATGTTTCGCGCGCCGAGGCCTGAGATTGTGTCCGAGTCGAACTTGGCCTCTTGCGCTGGCGCGGGCCCCGCGAAAATCATCGTCACGACAAACACAATCGTCACGGCAGCAAAGCAACGGATGGATTTGCGCATATCGGCGGATTCCTCAGAGATAGAGTCGAGAGTAAATTTCTTGAGTTGTGGTCGATCCATGGATATTCGTGTGGTGCACAGTCACTTTCCGGCCGGCGGAGCCTTCGTGTCCGGTTTGGACACTGGCATCGAGAAGTGCGCATCTTCCAGCGGTATGTTTTGTTCGATTTTCTCGACGGAGAACTGCGCCCGCGAAGCGCTGCCCTTTTGCGCCTGTTCGACGGCAAAGGGATAATAAATGCCGTTCACCTGTTCGTAGTCACCGTAATACACCTCGGATTCCTGCAGGGCGCCGCGAATCGTGGTTTGAATTTCCACTTTCAACTCGAGATAGGAGTCCGCATCCAGGTAGTAGTAGCGCACGTCCCCGTTTTTCATGTTCAGTTTGATTTTGAAGCAATCCGTTCCTTCCATCGAATCGTGCCCGACGAGCTCGGCCTTGTGTCCCTTCTCTTTGTAATCCACCAGCGGTCCATCGATATCGGCGTCCACGATCAGGCTTTTCAAATCGTCCTGCGAGAGCAGCTCCGGATCTTTGCGGCCGCCGAACGGAGAAATCTGCCATCCGGTCTTGCCATCGTAGGCTTGCACCTGCGCCAGGCCCTGAATGATGAATTCTTCTCGAACTTTGTCCGCGCGCTTGATCTCTTGACGGAATTCGGCGCGAAAGGATCCTTGGCTGAACTTCGTCGTGATGCGGACGGTGCGCACCGATTTCAGCTTGTCGGCTCCGCCTTTCGCCTGGATGTTCTTGGCGATGACCTCATCAACGGTCTGCGCGCTGGCGGCAAGCGAAAAAAATCCAATGGCCGCCGGCACGAGAAGGAAACGGAAGACGCTTGCGAACTCCCCGAACGGAGTCCACCGCAACTTTGCTTTCATGAACTCTCCCCACCCCAACAATGAGTGACACTACTCTAAACGGAAGGAACTGAAACGGCCAATCTTTATTACTCGAACGAAATTAGCAGCACTTAGTTAGCAGACTTTCGTCCCGGTGCCAAGCAGTTTCGCTCACGGCTTCCCGGCATGATTTCCTTGGTTGAAGCCGTCGACGATGCCATCCAAATCCTCCGCACTCTTTCAAGTGATCAGAAGAGAGTCGCCTTTCGACCGGTTTTTCTATATCTTCTTTGCACCAAGAGCCCGGCACCTGGAATCAAAGCATCCGAAGGGGACCCAGTAGTGAAAGAAATCTTCATAGCTCTCGTGTTTGCGGCTTTCTTTAACGCTTCAGGCGTTCGCGCGCAAGCCAGCCCTGTTGAGGGCGGTCATGAATTGCAGGTCTGGACCGGTGGGGGCCACGGAGCCAGTGGCAGCCAATCCGGCGACGGCCTATGGAACGCGGGCTTCCGCTATGGCCTGATCCTCACCGCCCCACACGGCACCGGTTTCCTGCGCGGCCGGTTGGAATATGCGGTGGACGCTGTTCCAGTCTTCCTGATAGTTCAGAAAACGAACACGGCCTACGGCGTCGGCGTAAATCCTTTCGCCTTCAAATGGGCGTTCGCCACGCGCAGCAGCATAGTTCCGTATGTCGAGATCGGCGGCGGCGTTCTCTTTACCAATAACAAGGTCCCCGAAGGAACATCCCACACCAATTTCACCAGCGGCGGCGCTTTCGGTTTGCACTTCCTGCGCAGCAAATACAACATCGCCACGGAAATCCGTTACATGCATATTTCCAACGCCGGGCTTGCCACTCCGAATCCCGGGATCAATACCATTCAATTTCGTTTGGGCTTCGGTCTGTTCAGCCAAAAAGAATAGTAGGGGCTGCGCAACCCGTCCCGTTCAAAACCAGAGTTGAGTGTGCGAGATGAAAATGATTGGAATCTTCGTAGCTGTTTTCGTTCTCCTCATCGGAATTGCCGTTGTCCGCGCCATGCGCACCGGAGGCAAAGCGCCTTCTTCAGGCGCCACTGCGCCGGACTTCACGTTGAATTCGCAGGATGGCAAGCCGCTCAGCCTGCATGATCTTCGCGGCAAGTGGGTTGTGCTTTATTTCTATCCCAAGGATTTCACTAGCGGCTGCACCAAGGAAGCTCACAATTTTCAGCGTGACCTTCCGCAGTATGAACAAAAAAACGCGATCATCCTCGGTGTGAGTGTGCAGGATGAAGCTACCCACCAGAAGTTTTGTGCCAAAGAAGGCCTGGCCTTCAAGCTCCTCGCCGATACAAAGTACGAAGTCTCTTCCTCCTACGACTCCCTTGTAAACCTGGGCGTCGCCAAACTCTCCGCCCGCCATACCTTCCTCATCGATCCCCAAGGCGTCGTCCGCAAAACCTATCTCAACGTGAACGCCGAAAAGCACAGCGCCGAAGTCCTCGCCGACCTCGCTCAACTCCAGCAATCTCCGGGCTAAGTCTGGTTCAATTCATCCTAAGCAAAGCGCGCTTTTTTTTGGCGCTCCGAACGCCTCTAACGAGCAATGGATCTCACCCGTTCCCTACCTCAACATATCCGTCCAGCTGAGTTTCTGCTTTTCAATTTCCACATTCCACCTCAGCAGGCAGATTCGGAAATTCGGGCAACGCCGCGAGATTGCTCTTCCCGAGCAGGACGTTCAGCGTAGCTACATCTTTGTTCTTCAGGTCTTGCCAACCCGCAAGCGCTTCATTCTCTCCCTTACAGATTCGCCGGTATGCCGCGAATGATTCCTCCGATGGCGCAAAGTCCGCCCCATCCACCAGCGCCATCAAAGCCGTCAAAGTATCGTTGACGGCCATGAAACTGGTGGTTTTGGGGGCCTCCAAAATCGGAGTGGCCTCGCCCTGGAGCGCCGCGACTTTCCCATCCAGCGAACTCGCCGCGACGGCAACGGGGTCTTCCTTCGCACGCTTCATCAAATCGGCCAGCCTTGCGCGCAGCTCCTTCGACTGTTGGTAGGTGTCAAAGTTTTTCTCGAGCAGCGCGGAGATTTTCAATTGCAGGTCCAGCGAACTTTGCAACTCGTTGCGCGTCGCCGCTACGCGCGGATCCATCTTGACCTCCAGGGGCTGGCCAGAAACCTGACTCCCTGCTTTTAGCCGCACTTCATACTTTCCCGGCAGCACTAGTGGTCCCTGCGGAGGCAGCGGCGTGGAGCCCACAATCGCGGCTATTGGGTAGTTATAAGGAGACTGCGGATGCATGGCGCGTGGATCGGCGTACCGCAGATTCCAAACAAAACGGTGCATTCCCGCAGCTTTCGAGGGCGGCTCAGGATGCGCAATCCAATACGCTGCGACGAATGGCGTTTCCTCTGGTTCTTTCGGTACGGACGTGCTGGAAAAACTCCGCACCAGTTTTTCGTCCGCGTCGTAAATCTCCAGTTGAATGTCTCCGCTGGAATTCGCCGGCAAAACGTAATTCAGGATCGCGCCGTCGGGCGGATTTTTTCCCGCGGGAACTTCCGGCGGCAGCGGCGTGTCCTGATTCTCGTCGCGCCGCACGCGGATGGCAGTTCGGGGTGCAAAAAGATGTGCGCCCGGTGATGCTGTGTGCGCGTCCGACTGCCGTAGCGGTGTCACGTCGTCCAGGATCCAGAACGCGCGGCCGTACGTCGCCGCCACC
>DASQYT010000144.1:0-7379 GCA_035639075.1 Candidatus Elarobacter sp. | reverse complement strand
TCGTGCTTCAGCGAGCGGCAGTCCAGCAAAAGCGCATGTGACGCGCGACCGAAGCACGAAATAAACTGGTCCATAATTCCAACGCGCGCACCCACGAATTCATTTTCCGCTTTTTGACATAGCTTCGCCAGTTCGGCGCGGTTCTCCGCGTCACCACTCTGCCGAAGCAGCGCAAGAGCAACGGAGACTTCCACAGCAGCCGACGAACTTAATCCGGCGCCGAGGGGCACTTCGCCGGCGATATAGACATTTGCTCCGCTAATGGGCTTCTCTGCTCGCCGAAGCGCCCAAGCGACACCCAGTGGATAGTTGGCCCAGTGTTTCTCCGGCAGGGGTGGCAACGAATCGAGGCGCGCCTCGATCGTTTCATTGAAATTTTCAGAATGAATAACCAGCTTGCCGTCACCCCGCGGGGCAGCAGCCGCCCAACAGTAGAAGTCAATCGCCGCTGGCAGCACGAATCCTTCGTTATAGTCGGTGTGCTCGCCGATCAGATTCACGCGCCCAGGCGCCCGGTAAGCGCTTGCGGTCGTCCCAAAGCGCGCCTTGAATCCGTCCAGAATTTGCAGGGGTGTTTTCAACGACCGCTATTATCACAGACTTATTTTCCGCTCAGGTTAAAAATTTGCAGCGAACCAGAGAAGCTGGGGGCGCTTGGGGAGTTGTGGACGGTTGCGGTACCCTTCTGCTGAGCATAGCGCCTGCGCGTTTGTACAGCACAAACATGAGCCTCACAGCTTTTCTCTCACGTCGAGTCGTGACCCCGCAGGGAATCAAACCGGCAGCTGTGCTCGTCGAAGACGGCCGAATCCTCGATGTTGTTTTGCGTGATCAATTGCCCGCGCAAATTCCCGTTCAGGACTTTGGTAACGCCGCCATTCTGCCCGGCTTGGTGGACTCTCATGTTCACATTAACGAACCCGGACGAACGGAGTGGGAAGGATTCCGCACAGCGACGTGCGCCGCCGCGGCTAGCGGCTATACGCTGCTTGTAGACATGCCGCTGAATTGCCTGCCGCCCACGACTACTGTCGCTGCACTCGAAGCAAAACGAAACGCAGCGAAAGACCAGTGCTACGTGGATTGGGTGGCCTGGGGCGGCGTGGTGAGCAACAACCAGAAGCATATTGAAGAATTGGCAGCCGCAGGCGTGCCGGGATTCAAGTGCTTCCTCATTCATCCCGGCATCGACGGCTTCACTATGGTCAGCGAACCAGAGCTGCGTGCTGCACTGCCGCATGTCGCGCGCACCGGCCTGCCACTCCTGGTTCACGCGGAACTGCCCGCTCCCGTGGACGCAGCAACGCACCGATTGACCGGCGCGGATTGGAGCAAGTACTCGACATATCTGCAATCGCGGCCCGATGAAGCAGAGCTATCCGCGATTCGGCTGATGCTCTCCCTCTGCCGCGAATTTCACTTCCGCCTGCACATCGTCCATCTGGCAACAAGCGAAGCGCTGGACATGTTGCGCGTGGCAAAATCAGAAGGCCTGCCTGTAACTGTTGAAACCTGTCCGCACTACCTGCATTTTTTTGCCGACAAAATCCCGGACGGACAAACACTCTTCAAATGTGCACCGCCCATTCGCAGCTCTGAGAATCGCGAAAAACTCTGGCAAGGCCTTCGAGAAAAAGTGATCGATCTGGTGGCTACCGATCATTCTCCCTGTCCTCCAGAGATGAAGCGGCTCGGCGAAAGAAATTTCCAAACAGCGTGGGGAGGGATCGCCAGCCTATCGTTGGCTCTGCCCATCATGTGGATGGAGGCCACTTCCCGCGGATTCACCCTTACAGATATCGCGCAATGGATGGCCGAGGGTGCTGCGAGGCTTGCCGGATGTGACTCGCGCAAGGGCCGCATCGCCAAAGGCTTCGATGCCGACCTCGTGGTGTTTGAACCGGAAGCCGAATTTGTAGCGACTGAGAACCATCTTCACTACCGCCATCGGGTTTCACCGTATTTGGGCGAAAAACTCCGCGGCGTGGTCAACGCAACTTACCTGCGCGGCGATTGCATATTCCGCGATGGCGAATTCCCGGCAGAGCCAAAAGGGCGTGAATTCCGCAGGTAATGGTCTTCCCAAACTCCAAATAGAGATTTGAAACTCCTGTCTTTTCATACAGAATATCGCCAGCAAATGATTTATGACCGTCCGTCACATCGTTGGAGCTTCTGTGCCGCGCAAGGAAGGCTGGGACAAAGTCAGTGGAGCGGCGCGTTACGTGGATGACATGGTTTTGCCCGGCATGCTTCACGGCGCGACCGTACGTAGCACCATCGGGCGCGGCAAAATCAAGCAAATCCATTTTGGTCCGGGCGTTGACTGGAATGAATATGTCGTCGTATCCGCCAAGGACATTCCGGGAAAGAACTGCATCGCGCTGATTCTGGACGACCAGCCTTGCCTCGCCTCCGAGTTTGTCAATCATCCGGAAGAGCCCATTCTACTTCTGGCCCATCCCGACCGTCCCAAACTTCGCAAGGCTGTTGAGGCCGTTTCCATCGAGTACGATCCGCTCCCGGCTTTGCACACCATCGAAGAAAGCGAGCGGCAATCCACAATCATTTGGGGCAGCGACAATACGTTCAAGACTTTTCTCGTGGAAAAGGGTGACGTCGATGCCGTCTGGAAAGAGGCCGCGCACATCGTCGAAGGTGAATACCTCACCGGCGCTCAGGAGCAGCTCTACATCGAAAACAACGGCGTGATTGCGGCGTTCGACCCGAAAAGCGGCGTTACCGTTTGGGGTTCCCTGCAATGCCCGTATTACGTGCATAAGGCGCTGATGACGCTTTTCGCGTTGCCCGAAGAAAAAGTGCGCGTCGTGCAAATGGAAACCGGCGGAGCGTTTGGTGGTAAGGAAGAGTATCCATCAATGATCGCGGGCCACGCCGCGCTGCTGGCGATGAAATCCGGACGCCCCGTGAAAATTGTCTATGACCGTATGGAAGACATGGCCGCCACGACGAAGCGGCATCCTTCGCGCACGCGCCACCGTACCGCCGTCAGTAAAGACGGAAGAATTCTCGGCGGCGAAATCGAGTTCACCATCGATGGTGGAGCGTACGCGACGCTCTCTTCGGTCGTCCTTTCGCGCGGCACTATCCATGCCGGTGGTCCTTATTACTGGCCCAATGTGCGCATTCGCACGAAGGCTGTTGCCACCAATGCGCCGCCGCACGGAGCCTTCCGCGGATTCGGCGCGCCGCAAAGCCTTTTCGCTATGGAACGCCACATGGACCGCATCGCGCAGGTCGCAGGCATTTCTCCCGTCGAAGTCCGCCGCCGAAATTTTCTGAAGTCCGGCCAAACGACCACAACGGAACAGACCATCAAGGAAAATATTGATCTGGATCGTTTGCTCAAACGGGCTCTAGAACTTTCCGACTATGTCGCGAAGAAAAAGCGTTTTGCGGACGAAAATAAAGCTGGGACGCACAGAAAAGGAATTGGAATCGCGGCTTTTTTGCACGGCGCAGGTTTCACGGGTTCCGGCGAACGGTATCTGAATTCCCTCGTCGGCGCCGAGGCGGACGCAGATGGAACCGTGCGCGTGCTGGTGTCCAGCGCGGAATTTGGTCAAGGAACCAACACCGTGCTCTGCCAGATTGCTGCCGAAGCGCTCGGCCTGCCGTATGAAAACGTCTCCATCGCGCAACCAGACACGACCGTTGTTCCGAACAGCGGCCCGACAGTGGCTTCGCGCACCGCCATGATTGTCGGAAAACTTGTTCAGTCCGCCGCCAGGGGGATCAAGGAAACACTCACGAAAACCGGGCTGCTGCATGACGATTACTCTCCTGAACAATTTCGCGCCGGCTGCAAGGAATACATCGCTACGCATGGGGCGCTCAAGTCGTATGCGCGGTACGAAGCCCCACCCGATGTTTTTTGGGACGATGAGAAATATCGTGGCGAAGCCTACGCGGCCTTTGCGTGGGCGGTCTATGTTGCGGAAGTCACGGTGAACCTAGCGACCTACAGCGTGACTGTCGATGACTTTGTCGCTCTACAGGAAGTCGGAAGAGTCCTTCATCCTGTATTGGCCGAAGGACAAATCACCGGCGGAGTAGCGCAAGCGATCGGCTTCGCGCTCTATGAAAACGTTGTCTGGCAGGATGGACGCATGATGAACAACCAGATGACCAACTACATCATGCCGGCCTCGATGGATCTGCCGCCGATTCGCGTGTTTTTTGTAGAAAATGGCAACGTTCACGGCGCGCATGGCGCTAAAGGGATCGGAGAGTTGCCCATGGATGGTCCTGCGCCCGCGATCGTAAACGCCGTGGAAGATGCGACGGGTGTCCGCTTCTGTTCCATTCCACTGCTGCCCGAAGATCTCTTTGAGGCTCTGCGGCCTGAATTCAACGAGCAAGTTGTTTTTCCGTTGGCACGAGGGACGTCATGAATCCTTCGCCGGCGGCGAGCGCGAAGTGCGAGTTTTCGTTCACTGTAAATGGCGAGGCCAAGAACGTGCTCGCCCATCCCATGGAGAGATTGTTGGACGTGCTTCGGAACAACCTTGGATTGACAGGTGCCAAAGAAGGCTGCGGCGAAGGCGAATGCGGCTCGTGTTCGGTTCTCTTGGACGATATGCTGGTGAATAGTTGCCTCATACCTATCGCGCAAGCAAACGGCACGAACGTCGTTACCATCGAAGGAATGTCCGCTCACTCGTTGATGAAGCCTTTGCAGGAATCGTTTCTCGAATGTGGCGGCGCACAGTGCGGCATCTGCACGCCGGGAATGATTCTTGCGGCCACGCATCTGCTCGATAAGAAACTGGACCCTACTCTGGCGGACATTCGGGAAGGTCTTGCGGGGAATCTTTGTCGCTGCACCGGCTATATGCAAATTTTCGAAGCGGTGGCAAAGGCGGCGCGTCGAAGGGTTACGCAATGAGGGCCGATCCAGCCGATTACAGACTCGTTTCACCGGGCAATCTGCTTGGCGCTCTTTCCCTGCTGGCTAGCGAGCCGGCTCAGTGGCTCCCCATCGCGGGCGGAACTGACGTAATGGTTTTGTATTCCGCCGGAAAGCTGACCAACCGCAATTTGATCGACATCTGGAATATTCCCGAGCTGCGTCAAATCGAAGTTTTTCCGGATAGAATCTCCATCGGCGCGGCATGCACGTATACCGCACTACGCAACCATAACGTCGTCGCGCGCGAATTTCCGCTGCTGGCCACGGCGGCATCCTGGACCGGCGGAATTGCCAATCAGAATCGCGGGACATTGGGAGGAAACATCGCCAACGCCTCTCCTGCTGCCGATTCCCTTCCCGCGCTGCTGGTCTACGACGCCGAATTGACGCTGATTTCCGTGCGCGGCGAGCGCCGCGTGCGTTATCGAACTTTTCACACGGGGTACAAGCAAACTGTTCTGGCCGCTGACGAGTTGATCCTGAATATTTCGTTGCCGCACCGGTTTTCCGGATATTTTTCGCATGCGCGTAAGGTTGGAGCCCGCAACGCACAAGCCATTTCCAAGGTTTATCTCGCTGCTCTAGGTCAAGTCGCGAACGGCGCGATTCGTGACGTGCGTCTCGCCCTGGGAAGTGTTGCGCCCGTTCCGTTACGTTTGAATGAGACGGAAAAGATGCTCACCGGAAAAGAGATCGCGCCGTCTTTGATCGATGCCGCAAGAAAAAGCGTGCTTAAGGAAATTCGCCCCATCGACGATATTCGTTCCACCGCGCGATATCGATCCGCGGTGGCGTGCAATCTAGTCACCGAGTTTCTCGCGAAGCTTGCCGCTGAAGGAGCGACCGCGTGAGCGCAGTGCTCGCTCGTTGGAACAGCTTGCCGCGCGAGGAAGCTGCGCGCGAGATTCTATCTTGCTGCGGCTCAGAGACTTGGGCAGCGAGCATGGTCTCGAAACGGCCGATCCCAGACGAAGTTTCGCTGATTCAAACTTCAGACGCTGTCTGGCAAGAACTTGGGGAGTCCAGCTGGCTCGAGGCCTTCCGGAGCCATCCGCGAATCGGCGAATCACACGCAAAAAAAACTGCCGCGCCACAATCTTCGGTTTGGTCCGAGCAGGAACAACGACAGGCGGCATCGGCCGATGAAGCCATAAAACTGGCGCTGAAATGGGGTAATCGCGAATACGAACAAAAGTTCGGGCGTATCTTTATCGTTTGCGCGACGGGAAAATCGGCCAGCGAAATTCTGGAGATTCTGCGCCGCCGGCTGCACAATGATGAAGCCACCGAACTGCAGCAAGCGGCCGAGGAGCAGCGCCAAATCATGCATATCCGTCTGAAACAATGGATCGCGGGATGAGCCGAATCTCTACGCACGTGCTTGATACCGTTGCGGGGAAACCTGCAGTGGGAGTGCCGGTGCGCCTGCAGCGACAAAATTCTTCGGGCAACTGGACTACTCTGACTTCTGCTCGGACGGATGAAGACGGCCGATGCGGCGAATTGCTGCCGGAAGGCGCGAGTCTCGCCGCGGGAACGTACCGCTTGTCGTTTGACACCACGAATTATTTCACGGCCTGCGGCGTGGATGGTTTGTATCCCGCGGTCGAGGTTTTGTTTCGAGTGCGAAACGGTGAAAACCATTTTCACATTCCGTTGCTGCTGAGTCCGCACGGCTACACGACGTACCGGGGAAGCTGAAATGGATTCTTCCATTCGCGAATGGCTGAACCTCAGTGTGCGGTGGATTCACGTTTTCGCGGCAATTATGTGGGTCGGACAAACTTATTACTTCACGTGGCTCGACGGCCAGTTCGCAAAACTCGAGAAAAAAGCGGCGGCGAACGGAACAGCTCCGGCAGTGTGGATGGTGCACAGCGGAGGTTTTTACTCCGTCGAAAAACAACAATCGCTAGGCGTTGCTCCAGAGCAGGTGCGCTGGTTTCGCTGGGAAGCCTTCGCGACGTGGCTGTTTGGCGTGATTCTTCTCATTCTGGTGTATTACATGGGCGATGGCCTCATCGATCCGGACGTTGCGGACATTTCGAAGCGCGCCGGCGTTGCGATCGGAGTCGGCTCCATGGTCGGCGGATGGTTCATCTACGATCAGGCGGTGCGGTCGCTGGGAAAATCGCCGAAAGCGTTCGCGGCATTTGCTCTGATGATGACGACGGCGGCAGCTTGGGGATTGATGCACTTGCTCAGCGGACGCGCCGCATACATTCACATGGGAGCGATCTTCGGCACCATCATGGTGGCGAATGTGTGGTCCTGCATTCTCCCAACTCAGCGCAGGATGCTCGCGGCTGCGGCAGCGGGCGAAAAGTTCGATGCGTCGCTCGGCGCGCAAGCGAAGTTGCGTTCGAAGCACAACACGTTCCTGGCCGTGCCGGCTGTCTTTCTGATGCTGAGCAATCATTTTCCGGTTGCGACTTATGGGAACAGA
>DASQYT010000143.1:0-4582 GCA_035639075.1 Candidatus Elarobacter sp. | reverse complement strand
AAGATGTGCGGCTGCTTGGTGCGGTAATTTTCATCGACGGTGATGCGGCCTCGCGCGTCCGACTCCAAGCCGCCCGCGGCAAGATTCAATTCATCCACGTTGCCCTGGCGGCCCACCGCGTACAGCAGCGCCTCTCCGGAGACTTTTTTCTTGCTCTTCAAATTGGCGACGACCAGGCGATCCGGAGTTTCTTCAACGCTTTCCACTTCCTCGTTCAGGCGCAGCGTGACGCGGCGGTCGCGCAAATGGTAGCAGAGCGCTTCGACCATTTCGGCGTCGGCAAACTCCAGCAAGCGCGGGCGCTTCTCGATCAACGTCACGCGCACCCCGAGCGTCGCGAACATGCACACATACTCGACGCCAATCACTCCGCCGCCAACGACAATCATGGACTTGGGAATTTCCGGCATGCGAAGGATTTGATCGCTATTGATAATGGTCTTGTCGTTGAAAGGAACGAGGGGAGAAACCGCGGGCTTCGTGCCCGTGGCGATAACGATGTTGTCCGCTTCAAACTCGGTTTGTCCGCGCGAACTTGTCACTTGCATGTGGTGAGGATCGAGAAAGCTGGCGGTTCCCGTGACGACATCGATGCCGTTGCGAGAGAGTTGCGCGCGAATCACATCGATTTCGGTTTTGATGACGTTGAGCGCGCGGAAGGAAAGATCCGACATGGTGATCGGCTCTTTCACGCGATAGTTGACGCCGTAAATGCTTTGATACTGATACCCGGAAAGGTGCAGGACGGCTTCGCGGATGGTCTTGCTGGGGATCGTGCCGGTATTGATGGCGGTTCCGCCAATCACTTCCAGCTTTTCGACCAGCGCGGCACGCTTGCCAAACTTTGCCGCTTGAATCGCAGCCCGCTGGCCTCCCGGGCCGGAACCAACCACGATGAGAGCGTACTTTTCCATGGTTCGCCGCGGGAGTATATCATTGTTGCAATCGCATAGTCCCTGTTGACGCGCGTGCGGCGCTCTGCCATCATTTTGAGAATTTGATTGGGAGCGCTTAGAAATTTTTTTGTGCTGAAGGAATTTTCCGAGGGGTGAACGATCGCGTTGCGGGTTTCCATCCTGGCGTCTGGCAGCTCGGGCAACATCACGTTGCTCGAGACCGGGCGAACCCGACTCCTCGTGGACGCCGGACTGGGCAAGCGCGAAACGCTTGCGCGCCTCGCGGCCGTGGAAAGAACCGTCGAGCACATTGACGGCATCCTGGTCACTCACGAACACACCGACCATTGCAACGGCCTCCCGCAAATGCTTGGCATTTGGAAAGCGCCGCTCTACGTCACCGAACCGACCATGGATGCGATGAAGCGCATCCTGCCGGAAACATTTGGCAAGCGGCTGAGGCGCGTTGAAACCATCCAGCCGGGCCAGCATTTCACCATTGGCGACATCGACGTGCACGCGTTTGCGATTCCGCACGATGCCGCCGATCCCATCGGCTTTACGTTCCGTTCCAACGGCGCAAAGATGGCCATCGTTACTGATCTGGGCTATATGCCGGAGCTGGTGAAAGTACATCTGCGCGGAGCGGATTGCCTGGTGCTGGAATCCAATCACGATCTGGATATGCTGAAGGTTGGCCCGTACCCGTGGCAGGTGAAGCAGCGCGTCCTAAGCCGCACCGGGCATCTTTCAAATCACGCCGTCAGCGAGTATCTTTGCGACCCGGATGGCTTCGACGCGATCGCGCGGTACCTGGTCCTAGCGCACGTCTCGCAGGAAAACAACAATCCCGATCTTGTGCGCCTCTCTGCTGAGGAGGCCCTGAAGCGCCGCCCCGCCGAAACGGCCTTCGCCGGCGAACTTCTGGTGGCCTCGCAGCACGTGCCACTCAAACCGCTTGAATTGTGAGGTGGAAATCTCGGCACTGTTCGCAGCCTGCGGCATCGGCAGTGTCGGCCCAGCTGGTCACTCCAGACCAGTTTTCTTCTTTACTTCGTTGAGTCCCCGCAATTCGGGCAGCACGTAGAGATCTCGAGGGCGGCCTGCCGCAATTTTGGACTTAATCAATCCTTCGAGAGAAAGAACTCTGCACTCTACCCCGCCTACACGTTTCACGTCCGACGCGGAGAGGACGCCCTGAAATGAGCCGAGGCCGGATACTTCGCCAAGAAAATCAAGGTCGCCCAAATCCGTGGTCAACGTAAAATTCAGACCATTCCCAATGGTCTTGGCATCAAAGCGGAAAGGCAGGTCCGGCGGTGCTCCGCGGAGGACAGGGTGGAATGGCTCGAGGGCTTTCGCAAGGCGATCCATGTTTTTTGCCGTGCGAGCGTAACAGAAGTCAATGTCTCGGGTAAGATGCGCGGAACCTTGCAGCCCCATCGCGGCCCCGCCAATGACCACGAACTCAACGCCCGCGTCGCAGAGAATGCGGATCGTCTCTTCGAGCTTCATCGCTCATTGAGCAGCGTTTGTCTGGCGATTTGGAAGATGCGCGAGCCTTCAGAAAGGCTGCGCGCCCGTTCCGTAGGCGTACGGCGCAGAGTTGAAAGGAACAGAGTCAAATCAACGCCGAATGCCTTCGCTTTGGCCAACTCGCTCCCTGGAGGAGGATTGGTGACCAAGTCCAACACGGCTTTTTCCTGGTCTCTGGTCATCGGATTATCACTACATGTTCTCATACCGCCAGCGATGGTTCAATTTTATCTAAGTGGTTGGCCATTCAGGACTTAGGCGGTTCCGGAGGAAGATTCCTCATTTCTTGACGAAAGTCTCAACCGTTATCTTGGATCCAGTTCGCCTGAAATTTTATTGCCATCCCGGACCGCATTCTACTAGACTGGTATCGTCTTGGTAGAGGTGCGGAAGCCATGAGTAGCGGGGCGCGTAATTCCGATCAGCTTCGGACGCCCGCGCGAAAGGGGTATCCAGTGGTTGTCTTCCGCCGAAATCGCAGCGGTAGCTGAAACCGCGGCGGTTGGGGAACAGGTCCAAGGCCTGTTCACTGTCATCCGATTATTCGGATGAAGCGCTATCGAGAGGCAGCAGCCTCGATTTGTATCTTCGCGGTTCCTTCCTTTCGTTTCGCTCATCCAGAAAAGCCCGGCAGAAATGGATCTGTTCGCATTGACGCGCGCGCTTGTGGACATCGAGTCGACCACCAACCACGAAAAGAACGTGGGTGACTATCTCTTTGCACATTTGTCCGCGCTTACTTCGCGGCATAACGGCCGAATCGAGCGAATCGCCGGGAAACCGAATCGCGACAATGTTTTTGCCTTCTGGGGCGAATCCATCGTCACTCTTTCCACGCACATGGATACCGTCCCGCCGTTCTTTGCATCTCGCGAGGACGGAGAATTTATTTGGGGCCGCGGTTCCTGTGACGCGAAGGGAATTATCGCCGCGATGATTGCGGCGGCGGAAAAACTGCTCGCGGCAGGCACGCGGAACTTTGGCTTGTTGTTTGTTGTCGGCGAAGAACGCAACAGCGCCGGGGCACGAGCGGCTGCGGCAAGTCCTCGCGGCTCGCGATTCTTGATCAATGGCGAGCCCACTGAAAATTGCCTAGCGCTCGGCTCCAAAGGCGCACTGCGCTTCGAAATCACGGCGCATGGAAAACTCGCCCATTCGGCTTACCCTGAGCTCGGCCATTCGGCCATCCACACTCTGCTCGATGTTCTAAGCGACATTCGACAGATTCCATTGCCGGAAGACGCGCTGCTTGGCCGCAGCACGCTGAATGTTGGGACGATTGAGGGCGGTCGGGCACCGAACGTTGTGGCCGATTACGCGCAAGCGGAAATCATGTTCCGTACTGTCGGCGATCCCGCAAAGTTGCGCGAAGCCGTCTCCGCAGCGACTGCAGGCCGTGCCGAGGCTCGCGAAGTGCTGCACACACCAGCGGTGCAACTGTCGAAATTCGATGGGCTGCCCACCACGATTGTCGCCTTCACAACGGACATTCCGACGTTCGATGGAGCGTGGGGCCGGCCCTTCCTCATCGGACCTGGGAGCATTCATGTCGCGCACACTGCTGAAGAACGCATCTCCAAAAAGGAATTGTCTGAAGCAGTGGACATTTACGCGCGCATGGCGACGCAGCTTCTCGCCACCGGACGGAGCAGTGCATGAGCATGGGCCTCGCCATTGTTGGTTACGGAAAGATGGGGCGGCTGATCGAGCAGCTCGCGCCGGAATACGGGTTCGAGGTGCGCGCGAAATTCGATGCGCGGAGCAATCCGCGCGGGCAGGCTCTATCCCATCAGACGCTTCGGGGAGTTGATGTAGCTGTTGAATTCACTTTGCCGGACGCGGCTCCGGAAAATATTCGGCGACTGGCGGCGATGGGCATTAATTCGGTTAGCGGCACGACTGGATGGTTCGGCGATCTTCCCTCGGTCCGCGAAGCCGTCGCGAAGAGTGGAACAGGGCTTGTTTGGGCGCCGAATTTTTCCGTAGGCGTAAATCTTTTCATGCAAGCTGTGGCGCACACCGCGGCGCTTTTTGCCAAGCACGCGGACTACGAAGCGTGGGGCTGGGAAATTCACCACTCCGCGAAAAAAGACGCGCCTTCGGGCACACTGAAAAAACTTGCGGAGGAGATGCGCGCGAGCGGCTTCAAC
>DASQYT010000142.1:0-3577 GCA_035639075.1 Candidatus Elarobacter sp. | reverse complement strand
GAGGCTACTGAATGACGACTCGTTGGGAATCACACTTGGCCAGAACGCGCGGCGCACCATCGCGGAACAGTTTTCAGCGGGCCGCATGGTCGAAAACACGATTCACATGTACGAGGATGTCTTGCAAGAGACGAAGAAGAGTTGAACAGCTCAAGCCGGGCGCCGAAAAAACACGTCCGATACAGTCCCGTCAAATTCCACTAGAATTACGACTTTGCTGAAGCGCGGTAAGAAAAAGCCTGAAGCGCTTAGCAGATACTTTATGTTCCGCTAAGCGCTTCAGGCTTTTCTTACAAATTTTGCGTCAGTTTTCTGTCTTCTCTTTTGTTCCAGGCGTTTCCCTCCTATCCGCTCGCCGTTTTATACGTCAAGCTATCTTGGGGATTGAACTACCCATCGCCCCTTGGGCTCGAGGAACTCCACGCCAATCGCAAAGCCGTCGCCTTGCAGTGGCTGGCAGTATGCAACACGGCCCGAGGAACGAAACTCTCCAGTGCGTGAGGCAAATACCAGGGGTTCGCCTGGTTGCCAGCGGCGCGCACTAACCACGCGAGCGCCACGCGCACTCACATTCTCAGTAAAAGTAGACTCCGAGCCAGGCGCCTCACGATGCCCATCGATGAGAACGGGGATTTCCATCGGGATGCGGCTTTCGGCTCTGTGAAAAGCAAATCTCTTCGCGTCCGGCATGCTCCAGCTCATCCTCACAGGCACGCGGCAATGCGCGTTAGATTTTGAACGCTGCTCTTGCCATGGTGCTTCATGGCATAGAGCGCGCGATCGGCGGCGCCAAGAAGTTTCTCCGGCGAGTCACCATCTTCCGGGAATGCTGCGACACCCGCGCTCACGGATAGCTTGGGGTGCTCCGGCTCAGAGGAGAGCCGCTCGCGGATTCGAGAGACGACGCGCGACGCAACGTCCTTGCCGGCCTCCGGCAGAACCAGTGCGAATTCGTCGCCGCCATATCGCGCCGCTGTGTCGATCGCCCGGGAATGATTGCGCAGAATCTTGGAGATGCGTACCAGCGCGCGGCTGCCGGTCAAGTGTCCATATTGATCGTTGATAATCTTGAGCCCGTCCATGTCGAGAAGCACGACACTGAACGAGCGCTGCGTGCGGCGAGAACGGTCCAGCTCCGCCTCAAGAACGCTGATGAGGCGGCGGTAATTCGACAACCCAGTCAGCGGGTCGGTGACCGCCATCGAGCGTACTTGCTCGAAAAGGCGCGCTTGATCCAGCAAAGCGCCCGAAAGCATCACGATGTAACTAATCGTCTTGCTTACTTCCGCCAGAAAGAAAGGGCCATCGAAAAGCTGCCGGGAAAACGCCGCTGATGCGTGGCAGACCACATTGAGCGAGGCCACGAAAAAGAGAGAATGATCGAAGAGAGTAGCCGTGCTTTTCTTGTCCCTGTCGTCCTTCAGGCGTTCACGAAAGCAGATTGCGGCGATCAAGAATAGCGCGGCTGGAAGCAAATCCCAGGGACGAGACAGAAAGTTTGCAGCATGCGAAATGGGAGCGGCCGGCGCGGCAAGAAACGCCGCGCTCGTAGTGTAGGCAGCCAGGGCTACAACCAACAGTGCAGCGGCCGTTTCCTTGCTGGGCTGCCGGGCCGTAGGCATATAGCGTTCCACGGCGATGGCTGCGAGCAGGAGGACAGCGAGCAACGTGCGGCTTACCATCCAACCCATAGGTATTCGGGACAGCGCAAGGGCGCCGGAGAGCAGCCAATCGTTCAGGCCAAAGCAGCCGACGGTCTCAATGATCCCTGAGAGCACGAATCCAAATGCAAGGATCAATGCCGTTCGATCATGCGTGCCACGGAAGCGAACCAAAGCATTGGCGGCGTAACAAAAACTGACGAGCGTGCCGCCAACCTCCAGATACAAATAGCCTTGCGGGGTGCCGGCGACACTGATTTGACGCAGGTAGAAGACGACGGCGAGAAATAGGGCGAAGGAAGCCGCGCCGGACGCGACCAGGACACGCTTACGAAGATTCTGCGTGGCGACTGAATCGCGGCCTCTGCGGAGAAAGCCGATGATCATGCCCCAAACACCCACAAAATCCCCCAAATGCCGAAGAAAAACTGCCAACTAGCGAGGAATGCAAGTTTGTGCCCTTTTCTGGCTGGAAATTCATGCTTGTAAAATATTGAAATTACATGACTTAAAAGTGCTGCTTTACAGCAAGAGGAAGTACTACGATATTGCGAGACACAGCGAAAGCCTACAGTTTTCGCGAATTGAGACGCTATCGGTTTTGTTTCGTTAGAGTTACCGGGCGCAGGGCCAGTATCAGGGAGAGAATGCGGGACTGTCTCAGTCTGAGACATTCTCAACCTTTGAAACAGTTTGGCAGGTGACCTAAAGTCTGGGCTACAGCTTCGGCTTTGGCGGAGGCAGCTCCCGGGCAGCCACCGTGTCGCTGAATCCACTAGTCTTATGCGAACCATCGCAGAAAGGCTTATTGGCAGAGTGCCCGCAGCGGCAGAGGCTGACCACTGTGCGGCCCGCCAGCCCAAACGCTTTGCCCAGAGGATCGACAATTTCAAAGTCGCCTTCGATCCGGATTGATCCGTTGTGATTCACCGTAATTTTCGTAGCCGCCATGTTTTCTCCTGAGCAATTGGGAGTATGCCGACTCTTCCACGCAGCGGCAAAGCCTGAATGACCAGCACCCCGGCGAGAACCATCGAGGCGCTCTAGTTACACAGCGAAATGCCGAAGAAAGAATTAGTACTTTGGAACGGACGGATCCACCTCGTCGGACCACGCGAGGATGCCGCCCTTCAGGTTGAGAATCTTGCGGAAACCCGCTTTTCGCAGGAAGTCCACGGCCTCCGCGGACCGCTTCCCGCTGCGGCAATGCGCCACAATTTCCCGCGAAGAATCCAGTTCATGGACGCGCCGCGTCAGCTCCCCGAGCGGAAGTAAATGCCCCTTCAGATTGCAGATCTGATATTCATGAGGCTCGCGTACATCGAGAATGAACAAATCGTCTCCGCTATCGAGGCGGGCCTTGAGTTCGCGCGGAGTAATTTCCGGCACTTGCACGGTCGGACCCGGAGCTTCTTCCCCGCGCACACCGCAGAACTGGTAATAGTCGATCAGCTTGTTGATCGTGCGGTGCGTTCCGCACATCGGACAATTCGGATTCTTGCGGAGCTTGAGCTCGCGGAACTTCATGCCGAGAGCGTCAAACAAAAGCAAGCGCCCCACGAGATTGTCCCCGCGGCCGAGGACCAGTTTGATCGTTTCCATCGCCTGAATGGAGCCAACGATTCCGGGCAGAACGCCGAGCACTCCGCCTTCTGCGCAGGAAGGCACAAGTCCTGGCGGAGGCGGTTCAGGATAGAGGCAGCGATAGCATGGACCATCAGGCATGCCAAACACGGTGGCCTGTCCTTCAAACCGGAAAATCGAGCCATAGACGTTTGGCTTTCCGAGCAGGATGCACGCGTCATTCACGAGGTAACGGGTAGGAAAATTGTCCGTGCCGTCTACGATGATGTCGAAGTCCTTGAAGAGTTCGAGCGCGTTGGCGCTGGTCAGTTGTGTTTCAAACGACTGAATCT
>DASQYT010000141.1:0-7738 GCA_035639075.1 Candidatus Elarobacter sp. | reverse complement strand
GTGAAGGCATGCATTCGAATCAGGGCGATGGCGGCGATGGAATTGGCGCCGGGCGTGGGTGAATCCTGAAAAGGCTTGCGGCGCACGTCGAGGCCGCCCATGGGCGCAGCGTCGGAAGGACGATCGAAAAAGCCACCGCCTTCGGCGTCGCCGTAGCGGGAGATGGCTAGGTCTATGGTTTTCTGCGCGGCGCTGAAATAGCGGGGATCGAGAGTGGTTTCGTAGGCGTCGAGAAGCGCGAGGACGCTGAAGACTTGGTCGTCGAGCGAGCCTTCAAGAATAGGCCCGCCGATGCGATGGCCGAAACCGCGCCTTTCAGTCCAGGCTTCTTTCAGCATGCGATCGAGAGTTTTCAGGGCGAACTTGCGACAGTCTTCTGCGATCCAAGCCGTGCCGACGATGCGCGCGGCCTCAAAATAGGCCGAGACAAACATCGCATTCCAGGAGACGTACATCGTTTTGTCGACGAAAGGCGTGGAACGGTCCGCGCGCGCCTTGAGCATCTTTGCTTCGGCGTGCAGCTTGATGCGGACAACTTCGTCTTCGTCTTTTTTGAGGATTTGAGCGATCTCCGAGAATTCACGAGCGATCCAAAGAACATTCTTAGCCGGATTGTGATGCATCTCTCCGTGTGGCTCAACATCATAGTAGAGCTCTATCACCCGCGATTCTGCGGGCGCGAGAACGGCACGAACTTCGCCAAGCGTCCAGGTGAAGTAGTCACCATCGTCATCCAATGAATAGTCGGCGTCCTGGCTGGCGTAAAATCCGCCGTTCTCCTGGTCAGACAGAACTTCGTTAACCCACCGAATGATCCCTTCGGCGAGTTCTCCGAAAACTGAAGACTTCGGATACCAATTTGCATCCGGCTTGCGGGTGCTTTGGTCATCGTCGCTCCATGAAAAAAGCGAAGCGTGGAGATAATTCTTCAGGAGTTCGGAATTGTCGTAGGACATTTTCTCGAAATGGGGGACGAGCCAGCGTTCATCGACGGAATAGCGATGGAAGGCGCCGGCGAGCTGGTCGTAAACGCCGCCGCGGGCCATTTTTTCGAGGGTGGTTTCGGCCATGGCGAGCAAATGTTTTTCTTTCGTCTGTTGATAGCGCTCAAGGATGAGATCGATAGCCGAGGAGTGCGGGAATTTCGGGGCACGGCCAAAACCGCCGTTCTTGATGTCGAAAAGCTGGGTGATGGATTTGACCTGCGCTTCAACGACGCCGAGATCGAAATCGCCGCGGGCGCCGGTGAAGACTTCCGCCTGCGAGACGGCGTCGGCAAGAGAGTTGGCGGCGCGCTCGAGTTCGGCGCGTTTGTTGCGATAAGAATCGGCGACGGCGAGAAGAAGGCGGCGGAATCCGGGGCGACCCATCTGGTCCTCGGGCGGGAAATAGGTACCGCCAAAAAACGGTTTGCCGTCGGAAAGAAGGAAGCCTGTGAGCGGCCACCCACCCTGTCCGGAAATGGCACTGATGGCGGACTGGTAGCGCGAATCAACGTCGGGGCGCTCGTCGCGGTCGACTTTCACGGCGACGAAATGCTCGTTGATGATTTTCGCGAGCTCGGCGTTCTCGTAGGATTCGCGGTCGATGACGTGGCACCAGTGGCACCAGACGGCACCGATATCGAGGAGGATGGGCTTGTCTTCGGATTTGGCGCGGGCAAAAGCTGCGTCGCCCCATTCGTGCCAGTCGATGGGCTGATGCGCTGCGGAGCGCAGGTACGGGCTGGCGGAATCTTTGAGGCGGTTTTCAGGATGGTTGGTCAAGGTTTCTCACAATTTGAAGAAGCGAGAAACGGGCAGTTGAGGTCCTTCGCTTCGCTCAGGATGACAGCAAGAAAAATACGGCCGGACTAAAGTCCTGCCTTTCCACAAACAAGCAAAACCAAAACTACTGGACGGTGTCGCCGGGGCCGAGGTCGCGCGGGTCGAGCGGTTTACGGTTAGCGAATCCTTCGTCCTGGCGATGATAAAAACGGATGCGGTCTTCGCCGAGCTTCCAGCAGAGGTAGACGTCCTGATGGTTGATGACGGCGGGAAAATCAAGGAGGCCGACGTCAAGATCCTTGACCAGGCAACCGGTTTCGAGAATGCGATTGAGCGCTGTCTTGAGTGTTTCGGCAAGTTGCTGGTGCTCCATGCGGACGGCAGCCAATTTTTCATATGGGACGATTATGCCGCCCATCATCATGATGCGCGCGGAAACGGCTGCTAGCTCGTTTTCCAAGCCTGAGAGCTTTTTGCGGGAATCCATGGCCTCGACGAGAAAAGGCTCGAGTTCCTGGCGCGCGCGTTCGGCTTCGGTCAGCGTGAAAAGGCGCTGCGGCGGTTCCGGAGTCTCGTCCTGCTCCTGATCATCGTCTTCGTCTGCCATCGTTTTTCCGTTCCGGGGACAAAGAGGCACAGAGGGGACAGAGTGCTCATCGCGCAGCGCAAAGCAAAAGTCCGTCCTATTCGATGCTAACGCAAACTCAGCATGCGGTCGAGAGCAACCCGCGCATGGTGTCGAGTGCGTTCGTCAACGGAAATGCGGTTAACGACGTTGCCCTCGCCCAGATTTTCGAGCGCCCAGAGGAGATGCTGCGGCGTGATGCGAAACATGGTGGTGCAAACGCAAACGCTGGGATCGAGCGAGATGACCTTGTGGTTTTTCAATTCCTTGCCAAGACGATTGACGAGGTGGATTTCGGTACCGACGGCCCACTCAGTGCCTCGTGGAGAGGCCTGGATGGCTTTGATGATGCCCTCTGTCGAGCCGATTTGATCGGCGGCCTCGGCAACCTCGAAACGGCATTCGGGGTGAACGATGACGCGAATGCCGGGATGCTGACCGCGGACGCGCTCAACTTGCTGCGGCGTGAAGCGCTGATGAACCGAGCAATAGCCCCTCCAGAGGATAATGCGCGCGTTGCGAATCGCTTCCGGCGTGTTTCCGCCAAAATCCTGGCAGGGATCCCAGACGATCATTTGGTCAAGCGGGATGCCCATGCGATAGCCGGTGTTGCGTCCTAGGTTCTCGTCGGGAAGGAAGAGAACTTTCTCGCCACCCTCGAAAGCCCAGTTCATGACAGCCGCGGCGTTGGAGCTGGTGCAGATCGAGCCGCGGTTCTCGCCGGTGAAGGCTTTGATGGCTGCAGTCGAGTTCATGTAGGTGACAGGGACGACCTTGCGCACATCGAGGAGCGATGAGAGTTCGTGCCAGCAGGCTTCCACCTGGCCGATGTCGGCCATATCCGCCATGGAGCAGCCGGCATTGAGGTCGGGAAGAATGACGGTTTGGTGTCGGCGTCGGAGGATATCGGCGCTCTCGGCCATGAAATGCACACCGCAAAAGACGATATAGCGGCCCTCGGCCTGCGATGCCTGGAAGGAGAGTTTGAGGGAATCACCGCGGAAGTCGGCGAACTTGATGACCTCGTCGCGCTGGTAGTGATGGCCCAGAATGACAACGTCGTTGCCGAGACGGGCTTTGGCGGCAGCGATGCGGTCGTCGAGGGTATTGTCTGGCACCAAGAGGTAGGAATCGAAGTCGCATCCTACGCCGGCTTCGATTTCGGGGGCGTGGAGGGTGGGCGGCTGGTCTACGCCGATGAAGATGCTGCTATCCGATATCGAAACTAGGTTGCCCATGGGGTGTGTTTCGTCTGCTTTAGAGGTTGATGCTAAGCGGTCCCTGATCCCTGCTTGGAAACCTCATTTTCTCATATTCCCGATAATTTGCCACTATCCGCCGATAAAGACCATGGTGCGGGAAGGCGGTACAAAACCGGGCTCATTGATGTGGTGCCCCTCTTCTTTTTCCATGACAATTGAGCTGATGTAGGCGACCAGATCGTCGTCGGAGGCTCCTTCCCGGAGCAGCGCACGCAGGTCGTGGTCTTCCTTGCTGAAAAGACAGGTTCGGAGCTTGCCATCCGCAGTCAGGCGGATGCGGGAACAATGGCCGCAGAAAGGCTGGGTCACGGGGGCAATCAGACCGATTTCGCCGGGTGCGCCGTCGGCAAAGCGGTACTTGCGGGCGGTTTCGCTGCGCTCGTGGGGTATCTGCATGAGCGGCCAACGAGTGTGGATCCGTTGGTGGACTTCCGCAGCGGGCACGACTAAGCCGCGGGTCCAGTGGCGGTCGGCATCGAGAGGCATGAATTCGATAAAGCGCATGATGACGCCGGTTTCGCGGGCGAACAAAGCAAAGGCTTCGACTTCGTCGTCATTGATGCCACGAACCAGGACGGCGTTCACCTTCGCAGGGGCCAACCGCGATTTCTGCGCGACGTCAATGCTGTGCATCACGGTTGAAAAGGATTTGGTTCTGGTGATGCGCTCGAATTTTTCGGGATCGAGAGAATCGAGACTGATATTGATGCGGCGGAGGCCGGAGGCCAAGAGCCGGTCGCAATGCTCAGCTAGCAAGTGGCCGTTGGTGGTCATGGAAAGGTCTTCGACGCCGAGGGTGTTGAGACGCGCGATGTAGTCTTCTACACCCTCGCGCACGAGCGGCTCGCCACCAGTAATGCGTATCTTGCGGATACCCAGCCTAAGAAAGACCGTGGCTAGGCGGTCGAGTTCCGGCCAAGAGAGAATCTCGTCGTGATCGCGATAGTTTTCCGGGTCAGCAGAACGGCAGTAGACACAGCGGAAGTTGCAGCGGTCCGTGATGGAGATGCGCAGGTCGGTGATCTGGCGGCCGAATTTGTCGTGAAGGATCATGTTCCGTCGCATTCGTTGGATGCAATTCCTAGCTAGCAAGGCGCACTGCGGGTCTAAAACAAGGCTGCCCGATCCAGTGTTGGAATCGGGCGCGCACCGAAAAAGTGCTCATTTTCGGCGCGATCGCTCCTTTCCAAGCACGGGAGACTTGGGTGTTTCCACCCAAACCCTCAGCCCCGATTGTTTCCCGGGACGTCGCCCCGGCAGCCGTGGGTTATCTCTCCGCTAGGCTTCCGGGGTCGGAGTCACAGCGATAGTCTACGCCGCCCGCCTGAAGTACGCAATTGGGGCACAGAAAACCACCGCTAAGGGCGGCCCTTCGGATTGTGGTAGAGTTTTGGCCACGCCATGCGGATCTTCGTTTTAGGGGCTGGGGCGACCGGCTCTCTTCTCGCGCAATTGCTGGAGCGACAAGGACATACGGTCTGGTGCGGAGACCGCGATCCGGAGCGCGCGCGGCGCTTTCTGGGAAAGAAAAGCACCATCGCCGTAACGGAAGTGAACGCGCGAAACCTGCGCAGAATCGTGAAGACCGCGAAGGGCTGCCACCTCATCATTAACGCTTCGGCTTCCGTTTTTAACGAGATCGTGTTGCGGGCCGCGCTGCGGCTGCGTGCGCATTACATGGATTTAAGCTCGCACCTGACACGCCACCCTTTCAAGGCCGAGCAATTCCGCTATGCGAAGAAATTCGAAGAAAAAAAACGCGTGGCGCTGATTAATTCCGGACTGGCGCCTGGCCTGACAAATTTGCTGGTGAAGCGCGCCGCGGAATTGCTGGACGAAGTTCACAACGTGCACATCCGCCTGTACGAAAGCAGCGAGAGCGACGACCCCATCTCTCAGTGGTCGCCGGAAGTATCGTTCGACGAAGCGATCTCGCACCCGCGCATCTATCGCAACGGAAAATTTCAATTGGGCAAGCGTTTCTCCGAAGTCGAGAAATCCCGGTTCCCAGAACCCATTGGGATAGTGCGCGTGTTCCTGGCCGCGCAGGACGAAGTGGCTACTCTTCCTCGTTTTATTCCCATGCGGGAGCTCGACGTAAAAATCGGCGGAAACGAGATCGACCGGCTGCGGCGCTGGCACAAACTGGGAAAATTATCGAAATCTCGCGGAATGTTGAGGCGCCACTTTCCGCAAACCTATTCCCCTCGCATGATCGCCAAGCTGATTCGCCAAGGAATTTTACAGAATGCGCGGTTCGCCGCGGCTGTTCTGGTGCGGGGAGTAAAGCACAACAAGAAGGACGATCTGCTCCTGTTGATCCGCAGCGATTGCATGTTTCCAACGCTCTATCAGATACGGCAGCAAGGACGATTTACGACGCCAGTGGCTTATGCCACCGCGCACGTTGCCGCGCTCTTCATCAAGTTTTTCCCTCGGGACCTCGCCGGCGTTTTCGCGCCAGAGATGCTCCCCGCAGAAATCCGGCGAGCCATTCTCGCTGGACTCCGCAACGGCGGCATCCGGATCACGCACAAGACGACTGTATTAAAACACACGAGTGAGGACGAGGAGGAATTGTAGCTCGTCAGCCGCGCTCTGCTATCCACCGGCAAAGCGCGGCCGCCGGCGCCGATCCGAATCGACGATCAGTCCGCAGAGGCGGTCTTCGCATTGCCAGAAAAGTGGATGGTAATCAGGAATCCATTCGTCCCGTCGTAAGAAAACTTGTGGCCGTCCCCTTCGAAGGCTTCGTGTTTGCTCTTCCACATGCGGAAGCCATCGTTGGATTGCGCGCCCCAGTATTTCAAATTGCGCATGACGACTTCGCGGCTGGCGCTATCGCCCTTGACCTTTTCAAGGATGACTTCGCCTTTGCCGTCGTTCATCTTGGCGTGCGCGACACCCGTTTTAGCGTCCACGTTCCATGAAAATGCAGCGGTTTGCACGGCCTTCTTTTGCCAGGGGATCGGATACAGCTGCCCGAGGACGTCGGCCAGCGCGGTCTGCTGCTCTTTGGTGACGCTGGGATCAAAGTTCACCACCAGCCAGGAATCCTTGCCGGTGCTCCAGTCGCTGCCCAAATCGGTAGCGATCCAGACCTTGGCGCCATCCAACTTGACCTCCTTGTATGAGCCTTTATCTACTTTGAGAACGAGGTTGGCACGGCAGAAGTGCTCTTCCGCGTGGTGCTCGGCCATTGCCATGTGGTTGGTGGAATGGTCGTTGAAGTAGCAGGGACAGAACATGTCGCAACTGCAGGCTTCGATGTAGCTGGCGGTCATATCAAAATCGGGTTTAGAGGTTTTCTCTTGTGCGGGAGAAGTGAAGTAGACGAGACCGAGTGCGAGCGCAAGGAGAGGAACTGCAAGCATGCGAGACGGACGAAGCATTTATCCTCCTAAGAAAATAAGTGTAGGGCCCAACCGAAGTTGTGGCGAGTCTACTCCTGAGACTTAGGAGCGGCAAGCCCCATGTTTGCGCAATTTTCAGCAGCAGCGATTGGGTTTGGAATAGCGGCGGTTGAGCTGTTCCACGTAAAACTCGGCCGGAGAGAGTGTGCGGCACGAACTGGATCGCCTGCCTTTCGAACGGAGGTAGCTTTCATAGGCGGCGTCGCCGCACCATTCACGAAGGCCGCGCCAGAAACGGCGCAGAAAACGCGACGCAGATTTTGCGGCATGTCGCATCAGTCATCTCCATGGGCGGCGCCGGAGTAGTCCGCAGCCCAGCGCGTGGCGATGTACGGGGACTCGTGAAGCGCCGATTCCTTGCGCCGGCAGAGAATCGAATACCAGTGCACGAGCGCTTCGACAAGTAAAACGAGAATCATGGCGGCAAGAACGCCGGTAACGGCGGCGTCGAGGCGCTGGTTGAAAATGAGCCGCTGCGTCTCGGCAATTTTCTCTTCGGGAATCTTTCCGGCCACAATCTGGGCGGCCAAAGCTTTCGCATAGGCAAGGAAACCGATGCGCGGATTGGCATCGAAGATTTTCTGGTAGCTCGCCGTCATGGTGATGGTGACGAGCCACGCCATCGGCAGCAGCGTCACCCAAATCCACTTGAGGCGGCCCATTTTCATCAGG
>DASQYT010000140.1:0-19884 GCA_035639075.1 Candidatus Elarobacter sp. | reverse complement strand
GGTGTACAGCCCATTCTGTGATAAAGGTGTCAATTTGATCCTGTTGCAGCGCTTTACAGCCCTCGATGATAGCTTCGGTATCACCAGCACATATCGAGGCCTCTACGCTAATAAGCCATGTATGTTTCTTCTTGAGGACCTCAGCCACGCGCCGTCGCTCGTCCTCGCTATGGCAAGCGGTGTGACGACACAGCCATGCAATCTGTTCCGGCCAAAACCACTTGGCAGTTCCCACAAAGGTCGTCGGCAAGAACACCGTCGCCGGCACGGCAAACCGCCTGAGCACGGGTAATGCATGAACGTAGTTGTCCAACCAGCCATCGTCGAACGTCACCACGCAGTAGCGCTGTTCGAGACTCCATTGTTGCTCCGACCACAGGCGCAGGAGTTCGGCAAACGAGATCACAGAGAAGTACTGCTTGATAAATTGCATCTGCATCGCAAATGTCTCTGCCGTCACGTACATCCCCGGCTGAATATATTCACCATCCAGCTCTTTCTTCGATACGACCCGGTGGTAGGTCAAAATGACGACCTTTCCCCGCAGAGGCTCCAGATATCCAGGGGATAGCGCATATAGCGCTGCCGCACGGCGTCTAGCCCACCCCTTCACCTGCCCTATCGCTTTGAAGGTTCCCATACGATGAGTCGCTCACCCGACCAATACCGGACCCAAGCCTGGAAGATCGAGGCGTTGACCAACAGGAAAAAGGAAAACAGTCTAACAATGGGAAGGCGCAAGAGCGGTTTCCAGAAAATACCGCCGAGCGCCACCGAGTAGAACAGGATCTGGATCAGAAACAACATGGCATACCATCGCGACGAAAGGGCCAGAACAGCATTACTGACGAACGCCGTCATCATGGCGAATGGGACAAGCCACCGGCAGAGCTTATGACTGAGCAATTGCCAGGCGAATACACAGTGCCGCAAGGGATTGACTAATGCCAAACTTCTCATAAACACTGAAATCCCGCGCAGGACTGTCCGCACTTTTCGGTCATACTCCTTCCGCTCATCGGCAATATTCTTGTAGTAGCCTATGCTGTCCGGATCGGCCACGCCACGAAGCCCCATTCGCATACTGTTCAGAACGGTGTTGAAATCGCTTTGGAGATCGTCCGACCACGCTCCTTTGCACACCTCCCTCCTCGCAGCAAAGAACGATCCACTGAGCCCCACTAACGAATTTACGCGCGTCTCCAAGGACCTCAGAAACATTTCATATCGCACATAGGCGCCTTCTCCGCTCGCCTGACCATCCTGATCGACAAAGCGGTCGACACTGCTCACACACCCCACAGTTGGATCATTAAAATTCTTTACGATGTTCGACACCGCGTGTTCCGGGAGAATCGTGGCTACGTCGGAAAACACGAAAACCTCCCCCTTCGCTACCTCCACGGCCAGTTTCTGTGCAGCTTCCTTCCCCCTTCTCACAGACGCTCGAACCAATTGGATCCCCCGGTCTCCATAGGATTTCACGATCTCGTCGGTTCCGTCCGACGAACAATCCGATGCAACTATCACTTTGAGCCGGGACACCGGATACGTGAGCTTGAGCGTATTTTCCAACTTGCCCGCAATACGTGATTGCTCGTTATACGCTGTGATGATAAAAGTGACGGAAGGAGTAATGTCAGCCTTGCTTACTCTACGACATCTGAACAATGACAATCCCCAGAGCACAAGCGCATAGCCGAGATAGGCGTAGGCAACCAGTCCTACCGACATCCATAGGACTATTTCAAGTAACGTCATGCGATCATCCCAAAACTTGGAGTATGATGGTTCCCCAACACCTCCGTTGATGACTTCGACCACATCCAAGGTACCGAGCGCTACCTGCTAGTTGGGTCGGTCAACCGGTCAAACAGGATTGCAAGCTTCCGAGCAAGATCCCGTCTCGAGAACCCTTTCGCAAATTCAGGATGGATCGCCACACTTGCCCGCGAACCGGCTTCGTAGGCACGTTCGACGGCATCGCGAAGCTCCGCGCGCGTATTGGAAGTCACGACATATCCGGCTAAAGCATATTTCTGAACAAGTTCGGCGTTGTCGCCAGGCGGTACTTCAGCGAGAATTGGAAGGCCGGTCGCAAGATACTCATATGTTTTCGCCCCGACTGCAATGTATTCCGACACGCCCGGTTCCCATCCCTGTTTAACGTAGAGAAGCGATGCCTCACGCATCAACTCAAGTGCAGCCTCTCTAGGGAGAGGAGGAACTATCTTGATCTTGACTCTTTCCTTGAATCGTTCGTACGAGTCGAAACTGCCGCCCACCTGGACGAATACGATGTCATCCCTCCCCATCTCGGCGAGACACTCCAGGAGCGCGTCCGGATTTCGAGACCCGTAGAACGTTCCGACGTGCATGATTTGAAAGTCACCCGCGGTGGCCCTTCGTTCCACCGGGGTAAGCACGTCGTATCCGTTTGGAATTGTGACGATCTTCTCACGGTGCTCCGGATAAGCGGTGGCATACAGCCGCGCCGCTCCATCCGTGTTCACTATCAGAGCATCACAGGCACCGAGAACGAAACGCTCAAAGCGATTAACCATCGCGCGCTGTAGCCGGCGAAAGGGAGTGTGCGGATTGAGAGACCATGCGTCACGGAAATCGACGACCAAGGGCCGCCCGGTGAGTCGCTTCACGATGGCGCCGCTCACCGACGAACTGAACGGCGAACAGCTTACGTAGATTAGCTCACATTCGCGTGCCAACCTTCGTGCCCGGATTGTTGAGAACCAGGCTATCTGGGAATCTGGAATGCAGAGAAACTCCCGGAAGAGATTATGTGTGAGATTCTTTCCGAAGAGTCGGGCGACACGAGAGCAGCAGCCGTGAAGGAAATCGGCGAGACCCGCCAGGTTCCATTCCAACGTGCGCTGCACCCGAATCCCTTTCGGATCTCCACCGAGGCTATCCTCGACCCACGGGTCCTTGGAATGCCTGACGGTGAGGACCAGGGGTTCCCATCCAAAGTGTGGAAGGAGTTTGGCGAATTCAAAGCTACGGGCCACGCCTGACGTGACGATTGGTGGGAAATAGTAGCAAATCATCAGGACCTTCTTTCGATTAATCATGAAAGAAACGCCTCGATATCGGCCACAATGCGTTCTGCTGTCCCCCCATCCCAGAGTGGCGGCACAGAGCCCTTCTTGAACTTGCCCGCGGATATATTCTCGAGTTCCGATCCAAGGCGCTCAAGATCAGAGCCGATAAGAAGATTCGTTCCGACGGAAATCGTCGACGGTCGTTCGCTATTCTCCCGCATCGTGAGGCACGGAATGCCAAGATAGGTGGTCTCCTCCTGAATCCCCCCGGAGTCTGTGACCACTACCTTGCACTGTTCGACGAGGCCGATGAAATCAAAGTAACCCATCGGCTCAACCAGCCGAAGACCAGGTGTCGCGGCGAGCACATCTAGGAATCCGAACCTGTCGAACGATTCCTTTGTTCGTGGATGAATAGGGAGGACAACCGGAAAGAACCGTGCCACCAGGCGAAGAGCGTCAACCACCTTTGCGGCCGACTCTTTTGAGTCCACGTTGCTCGGACGGTGGAATGTCGCTACCGCGTACTTCTCGCCCTCAAGACCAAGGCGCGCACGTACGTCTGAACTTCTCGCCCGATCGAGGTTAGCGACCAGCGTATCGATCATAACGTTTCCGACCAGCATGGCCTTCCCCGGAACGCGCTCGTTACGGAGGTTCGCCATGCCGGACTCCTCGGTGACATAAAGGATATCTGAAAGTCTGTCCGTCTCGATACGGTTGTGCTCCTCTGGCATGCCGAGATCGAAGCTTCTCAACCCCGCCTCTACATGAGCGACGGGAACTCCAAAGCGCCGGGCCACCCGCGCGCAAGCCACGGTCGAATTCACGTCACCAACCACGAGTATGAGGTTTGGCGCTTGCTGCTCCACGACTGGGGCGAAGCGTTCCTCAATGAGCGCAATCTGCTCCACGCGAGGGAGCGAACCAACCTCGAGCGAGATTTCGGGGCGCGGTATCTTGAGCTCCTCAAAAAAGACGTCCGACAAGGTCGGACTGTAATGCTGGCCGGTATGCACGATCGTACTGCGGAGCTCGGAGGTTCGTTGCATGGCATGCACGAGCGGGGCGATTTTCATGAAGTTCGGCCGCGCTCCGCAGATATTAAACACTCTCTTCATCGTTATTCCACAAATGACGTAGGCTTCGAAGCGTCTTCATCCTAATACGCGTGCGATAAGTCTGCTGAGTTCCGTTACATCATCCTCAGTAAGATATCCATGCGTGGGTAATGTGACCAGTTCCCTGGCACAGCTCTCGGCACCGGGAAAGGCTCCACCCTTGATCTTTCCTCTCAACTCCGGAATGGCGTTAATCGACGTAGGGTAGACAGGCATGATGCCCAACCCCATCCGGGCACTTTCGCGCAGCAGGGATTCTCTTTTTTTCTTGTCGCCGACTCTTAGGGGAAAACGCAGAAGGCCGAGCGATCGACTTCTGAGAAAATTTGATCCGTGAGTTCTGCTCGCTTCGAGGATGGTAATCCACCGATTCACTTTCTTCTTTCGAACATCCCGGAGTTTCTCGAGTCTTCCCGGCCACTCTCTTGCCAACCCTGCCTGAAACGAAGACATCTTCAGGATGGGAAAATGCGGCTCGAAAAGCGTCTCCCCAAGTTTTAGGAACGGCATACTGCGCGGCACCCAAAAGAGCCTAGGATGGAGAAGCACCATCAGTGCCGCCGCTTTGAAGATTACGTTCAGCAGGGGCAGCAGACCGTAGCGGGGAAGGCGGCTCACGAAGCGATTTAGGCCTTCAGCAAAGTCGTCCCGATCGGTAAGGACGACTCCTCCCTCCACGACTGAAAACGCTTTCCCTCGGCCAAGACTGAAGAAGCTGACATCGCCAAGGGTTCCAACTTTCCTTTCTTCTCTTGTTTCGCCCATCGCCTGAGCTGCATCCTCCACGATGGTGACTCCTGGGTCTCGGTTCAATTTCCGCAGTCTCGCCACGTCGGCTGGATAACCGAACAAATGGGTTGGAACGACAGCCAGAACCCTCGTGATCGAGTTCCCGGAGCTGTCGGCGGGGTCACGGGTTTCGACCGGTGAATCGCTGGCGCCCCCTGCGGGATGCGCTTCCGTCTGTGGGGGAGGTGCCTCGGAAAGCACGGCGGACAGTTGCGCGAAGTCAAAATCGAGGCTATCCGGGCTCAGGTCGCATAACCGTATCCGGAGCCCTGCGCGAACAACGGATGAGGGGACCGAATAACAGGTAAACGCCGGGATGAGAACTTCATCTCTATCGGGGGACAACTCCTTGAGAGCCAGAAGGATCAGAGTGAATGCTGCTTTTCCCGAAGAGACAAGAAAGCAGTGTTTGACTCCAAAGTGCTCTTTCAGCTCCGATTCGAAACGATCCAATTCCCGCTGGCCGCGAAAAATCCCGCAAACCCCCGAAATAATTTCTCTGATGCCGATCGGAGTCGCTGCCGGCGGTAGGGTTCTTCCTATATGCATTCGGGACGTATGGCGAGGCAGCTTACAAACTGATGTGCTTTCTGATGCTGGGACCAATAATCTTCGTGACGATCAGCGGCAGCTTCCTCCAATAGAGCGCGGCCTTCTCAAACCTCTCCGTTCCTGAGCTTTCCGGGTCCCGCGGCTTGCCGTCGAGGGAGATGTAATGCCAGTAGAGCGGCGCCGGTGTGGCGCCCCATTGCTCCTTGAACTTGTAAGTTCCCTCGCCTCGGGTCGAGCGGCCAAAGTCGAATACTCGATAGCCGTTGTCGCACCCGAATTCGAGCATGCGCAGGTACAGAAGCATATTCGGACTCAGGGATGCGTATTTTCGGAGGGACGAGGCCCAGGGGTTCCGTAACACCTTTCCAAATCCGATAACCAGTGCCGAGGCCACGGGCTCTTGCGATTTGTAGATCACAAAGATCCTGGAGCGTTCCGCGAATTCACTTAGGACATGTCGCATCAAGTCCGCGGAATGAACCGGAGACCCCAAATCGCGCATATTGACCAAAAACACTTTGTAGAAGTCCTCCAGCAGCTCCACCCCACCCGTCCTCGAGGTCAATCCTTCCTTCAAAGGCTTTGTAATTTGACTTCTCAGCTTCGACTTGAAGGACTTCATAAGCATCTCGGAGGAGTCGGGAAGGTCGAGGAGCATCCGAACCTTATCGGACCGGGTGGCGACCTGCATCGGTTCTTGCGAAGTCTCACTGCAAAAAACGCTTACCTCATCGCAAGATGCGAGAGGCCGCTCCTGGCGCAATTCTATTCTGCTTGCACCAGTTTTCCGACCGAGGTTGATCGCTTCACACAGAAGGCTCTCCTCTACCTCTTTAGAACCGGCAAGGATGCCCCCGCCATCCAGAAACGGCAGCGATACGAGACAGTTGCCGAAAATTACGTGCTTAAGGTGAACCAGGGGAAGGATGCCCACAGCGTTTTCTGCAAGTAAACTCGAGTTCTCGCGCACCGCCGCCTGGGCTTCTCTGCGGACCGCCATTAAATAATAGGTCTTGTGTCCATACGTCCCGTGGATGACCTCCTGCCAGCCAAACAAATGAAAAAGACTGGCTTCCGGCTGTCTGGAGACGTAACCGTCCCATGACTCCCGTTCGGAACTGCCTGCACATCTGATTTCGTGAATTGGCAATGTGGTTCAATAAACAATATCAAGTTCATCGATACTTGCGGATCAAGGGGCACAGATCCTCGGAAAATCAAAATTCAAGCATCCGGAGTCTTGCGCCGCCATGCCGTCCTCGCGACGAGCATCCCACGTACTCGCTCGAAGACCAATCGTTCGACGCTCTGCGGCCGGCGCGCCGCAAGCCAAAGCAAAGCCATCGCAAGGGCATACAGGAACGCGCCCAGAACAACCGCTCCGAGCAGCAACCACGCAGCCTTGCTCGTCGTCATCGAAGGGGAATATGCAGGCATAACGGCGCGCAAAACGGCGAGCATTGCTACCGACGCAGTCAGGGGACGCGTGATTGCGCGCGCGAAGACTGCTGGCGCGATGCCGATATGGACGCGGATCGCCTTTAAATAGGCCGGCGTGGACAGGATCGAAGCGCCGACCACGGCGACCGCCGCGCCCGAGGCGCCAAACTGTTCGGCCAGCGGGATCAGCAGGACCATTAGCAGCACGACGAAGACCGCGTTTCCTTTCACGACCGCTGCGGGATGGCCGGCCCCGATCAGCGCGGCGCACATCGAGGAGTGAAAAAGCAGGATCGCGCCAGACAACGCGAGTATCTGCATCAACGGCACTGCTGCCAGCCACTTCGGACCCAGTGCCACCGGAACGAGATATTCAGAAACCGCGAAAATCCCGGTTGCCGCAGGCAATGCAAAAAGGACGAGAATGCCCATTGCATTGGCGTACGCCGAATGCAATTGCGCCGGATTCTGCGCGATTTGGGAGAATCCTGGCAATAAGGCCCGATTGATCGGCGCGCCCAGTTCGCTGGTGGGAAGATATGCCAAATCCCACGCCACGTTGTACACGCCGAGGATCGCGGCCCCCTGCGAACGCCCGATGACGAAATCGGTCAATCTTTCTTTCAGGAAGGCGAGACCGTTCACCAGCAGCAGCCACTTCGAGAAGGAAAAGAGAGTCCCGGCGCCGGCGATCGAAAAGCGCGGCCGGAACGGATGTGCGAAATAGCTGATGACGGTACCCATGAGCTTCGTGGCGAGTATGCCCGCGACCAGAGCCCAGTAGCTGCGCAGCCAGAACGCCAGCGGGACCGTAACGACGAACCCCGCCAGCTTGACGCTCATCTGATACGCGAATTCGCTGCGAAACCTCAGTTCCTTGCGAAAAGCGACCACGCCGATATTCTCGCAACCGCTGATTAGAGGGCCGAGTGCCAGCCAGCACACCACCCAGAACAAGGTAGGTTCCGCGTAGAAGGCCGTGATCGGCGCGGCCGCCACGAGCATCAGAAGGAAGATGAAGAGGCCGATCAGAACGTTGCACGTCCATGCCGTATGGTAGTGGTGATCGGTCGCAGCCTGGTTCTGGATCAATGCCACGTCGAAGCCGGCGCGCGTCAGCAGTTCGGCCATGGCGATGAACGACAGCGCCATAGCCACGAAGCCGAAATCGTGCGGCGAGAGCAGTCGAACCAGGATCAGTATGCTGACAATCCCTAGGCTGCGCTCGCCGAGCTTGAACAGCACCATCCACGCGGCACCGCTGCCCATTCTTTGTTCCGTGCTGGCTGGCATGCTCAATCTGGGCTCGATGTCCGATCTCTCTCAGTATGACATCCAAGAGCAACTTTCTGGCCTGTAGTTTTTCGACGTCTCAGCGCGTCAGATATGCTGATGTACGGATTCTTTTTCGGCTTCGGAGTACCCGAATAGAATTTTCCGGGAACTCCAGTCCGGCTCCAACATTCCCCGAGTGCTCTGCAGCCACCGTGAAAACGCGGCCATACTCCGCGCGAACGTGCAAATCGGCCGATAACCGAGTTCGACCTTCGCCTTGTCGCAACGATGCCATACGCCTCTCAGTTGCTGCGCCGACAGCCTGACGTTCATTTTCGCATCGCCCGGTTTACGAGGAACTTTGATCGGCCCTTCGATCGCAAGCCGGAACCTGTCCTCCATCTGCGGGCCGAATCCACCCACGAATGCCCGGAGCGCGCCGTCGATTTTCGCGAGCAACGGGTCCTTTCTCAGCGCGCTCCTCACGTCGTCCGACACGAGGTGCTTCACGCTGACCCATAGCCTTGGCTTCGGCACTGCCCGCTCTTCGCTCGTGCGCCGAAGCTCTTCGAGCGTGCATTCGGGGGGGCGCGCCGCAATCTGACCGGCGGCGCGAAGGCCGTCGACGATACTGGCCCAAGTTACGCGCTCGTCGTCGGTCACGAAATATCTTTCGCCATTCGTCGAGCCCTCGCTCAGGGCGAGAAAGCACGCGTGCGCCAGATTCCTGGCGTCCACCGTGCTGCAGACGCAGCTCCCGCCATCTGCCAGCAGCAATTCGCCCCGCAGCAGGCACCCCAGTATCTCGAGGAGAAAGTAGGAACCGGGCCCGACAATATTTGGGGGGCAGAGGATAATGCTTTTGAGTCCACGGGCGGCGGTCCTTTGGACGATCTCGTCTTGCCGCAGCTTGATCCACCCATAGCCTCCCTTCTCGACAGAGGGCATCGCCGATTCGACGGCCGCGCCCGGTGCGGGGCGATCTCCATAAACGGCCACGCTGCTCACATGGACGAAGCGGGTCGCGCCGGCACGGAGTGCTTCCTTCACCAGATTGCGCGTGCCTTGCAGCATCACGTTCTCGTCGCCGCGCAGGCAATTTACGACATGCGTGCATCCGCCGAGTGCGCGGCTCAAGCCGTCCGGATGGAGAACGTTTACCAGCTGCGGAGTGATACCTTGGCTGAATAGGCGCCAGGAGTTGCCGGTCGAACCGACGAGCGGCACCGTTTCTATGCCTTTTTCCAGAAGGTACTCCACCACCGCGAAGCCCGCGAGGCCGGACGCGCCAACGACGGCTACTCTCACCGTGACTCTCCCGAATCGAGAGACGAATACCAATCCTGCTTGAGAGGCTGTCTCCTCGAGTACAGGTCCTCGATCAGACGCATGGACGCGGCCCCCTGATTGAAATCGCAGCCGAAGCCGCCTCCGGTCTTACAAGCCGACACGAAGTCGGAAATCTGTGCGAGGAACGGGTCCCGATCCGGACCGGTATGCTGGTCCCGCGACTTCAGTACGTACTGAAGATGCTGATTTTCGTTAGGGAGAAGGACGATGTCGGCATCCTCGACTTCAGGAAGAACCACGCGGCCCGTCTCCGTATCCAGTACGAGCCCGCCTGGCAGGCTGGCGCTCTTGGAGCATCGCAACGTGCCGTGCATCCCCCCCTCAAACTGAAACTTCGCGACGCAGTTCGCCTCGGGGCCCTTCGATCCGTCGTCGAGATATGTCATGTCGAGAGGATAGCCCCAGAACCAGAGCATCCGATCCAAGAAATGGCTAGCCGAGATCGCGAGTACCCCGGCGCCCCGGCCACCGGCGTCTGACCTGTAGCCTGCTAGAGGCGCCCAGCCGCCAATGGTACCGAACTGATAGGCGAAGTTACTCACCTGGCCGAAGTGCTTCTGATCCAACAGGGTCTTCATGAGACGCACATTGCGTCGGTGCCTGGTTACATAGCCGACCATGGCCTTGAACCCAGTATTCCGCGCCAGCTCCGAGAGCGTCAAGGCTTCGGCGTACGCAGAGGTCATCGGCTTCTCGACCAGTACATGAACTCCTCGCATCAGGCAGCGTGTCGCGATTTCGTGATGCGTGTCGTTCGGGGTCGCCACTATTGCGCCATCCGCGTCCTCGAGCGCTGGTTCCAGATCGGAGAAAATCTGTACCGAGAGCCCATACTCCCGTGCAAGCTTAGCCGCTCGTCCCGGCGTCGAATCTACGATCGCGACTAAGTCCACTCCCTCGCAGGCCAGGATGGCCGGCAGATGCGACTGTGAGGCGATCCGGCCCGCCCCAATCATGATCATTCGAAAACGGTCATTCACGCTTGACGCATTCCCGGCCGGAACTCGTTCAAGATTTGGTTTCCCGCTGTTCCGACGCCGCCGCGGTCCGAGCGGGCCACAAAAGTTGCCAGCATTCGCCCATGAGCACCCACCGGTCCCAAGCGATGCGTCTTCCCAGGAACCGCAGAAGCTCCAGCTTCCTTCCGGAATCGAGGGGGCTGCGGAGCAAGCGACGAACGAGACCCCAGTGATACTTCCAAGTCGCGAGCCGGATGCGGCGCGTTCCCGAACTGAACAGCCGCCTGATCTGGTGCGATTCAGATTTCCGGTCCCAGCTAGTAGACTCCTGATGAAAGCGCCGGAAGTACTGGTACTTCGGCAGCTCCATGATCTTTCCATATAGGCTGAGCTCGGCCACAAACACGCGATCCGCCAGAGTGTGGTTCATAAGAGGCAGCGTTGATCTCAGCACGTCGGTTCTAATAACTCCCACGAGCTGATTTACGAGGCCGATTTCGGTCAACACGCGCCTGAATCGCACGGCCGGGTCGTCATCCATCAAGTGACAAGACTGCTCGTATCGGCGGATCTCGCTGCCGTCCTCGGCCACCAGAACCGCTTTAGGATGGCAGAGTGCCAGCGACGAGTCGCCTTCCATCGATGCCAGGGAATCGCCTAGCATCGTCGGCGCCCAGAAATCATCAGCAG
Organism: Candidatus Elarobacter sp.; assembly: GCA_035639075.1. Taxonomy (GTDB): domain Bacteria; phylum Acidobacteriota; class Terriglobia; order Acidiferrales; family UBA7541; genus Acidiferrum. Next base: position 8,649 of record DASQYT010000140.1, on the reverse strand, counting down.
TTGCGAGCTTCACGTAACGCGTTCGCGCCAATCTAAGGAGCAGATTGAAATTGCCATACAGTCCGATATTGGTGCGATTGCGGTGGTAGCGCACTCGCGAATCCGCCTTTACGTACGTCTGGCAGATCTTCTCGGTGCCGTCAGTCGACGCATTGTCGCTGATCAACAGAACAAAGTTCCGGAATCTTTGCGAAAGCAGCGAATCGAGGCATTCCGCGAGAAAGCGTTCGCCGTTGTAGACGGGAACGCCAATCGTCACTAGGGGTTCGCTGGAATCGATCAAGCTACTTCCTTCGGGGCGTAGGATGATGCTTCATACGTCAGCGATGGCCATCGGCGGGGTGCAGGCTACGGTTGGGAGTAGATGCATCCGGCTGCGTGCGAGGATCCACTCTCTCCAGCCAAGCTTCGCGCCAAAATGGATAATCGTGCTGCGCCAAAAATCGCACATGCTCTCCGGAAGCGTCGACCCCCTCAAGCACGATACAGGGTGTCTTCATCCGGAGCATCCTGCCGCTTGCATCGTCAATGATCTTGTCAACTCTACTGAGAACCCTGTACCACCGCTTACAGTAGCTGAGCATTCCTCGATCGAACCAGAGTCCCCGGTTCCTGCCCGATGGGTTAAGACTCTCGAAGATCTTTTCGGGGTCGCAAACTCGCACCAGCTCTCCTGGCTGTAAATTGAGATCCACGTGCCGTGAGGCAGTGCTGGAGCCATGGTACATCGGGGGGAAGCTAATCCCACCGCGCAGCCGCTGTACCGCATTGAACAGACGAGTGAGCATGGCGACCCCGAATGCCGTTACCCTCAAGTTGCCAGCGATCAACGGCCGCAGATCTTGACGTGGATCCGATGGCCTCATTCTGGTCGAGGCCCGGACGAGCTGCGTGTACTGGCACACATATCTGCCATCAGCTGCGTCGTCGTCTTTGACAAATGTGGGCCCGAAGGAGCGATCGGTCCCAATATCAGAGGCCACGCTGCCGGGCTGCTCGACCGAGGGCTCAACCTCTGACGTTGCCGGCACCTCCGTCCTTTTGATCCAGGCGGTTTTCCACAAGATATAACACTTGGCTTGACAACCATCGTGTGCGCTGCCATCGCAACGCAGCCCGGCAATCGACACGGTGTCCTTGAGGCGTCGCATGTCTTTTCTGCCTCCGTAGTCGTAGATCTTGTCCACGCAACGGAAAACGGTGCCGACGGTTCCACAGTACTTCGCCATCTCGGGCATGAATGGCAGGCCATCGAGGCAACCGTTCGCGTCGAGAGTGTCGAAGATTTCTTGTAACGAACGGATTCGCACCGTGTCGTTGACGATGTACGCTGGAGCGCCCAGCCAACGACGAAGTTTCGGGAATTTGACAGCCTTGGAGCGGCCGGTTTGATCAAGCAATTCAGCTTCCGATCGGGCTCTGTTGAGGGCAAGGAATAAGTCCTCCTCTCCCCGCTCACGCCCGGAATAGCGGAAATTGACGAGAAGACCACCAAGGGCGACGAGCAGCAGAAGCAAGCCAACGACCCACCCGAGGGCGGTGAGGAGGACGACGAACGAGACTGGAAGAATCGCAGACACCAATGTCTGGCCGGCGTGCGTTACCGCAATCACCGCCAGACCAGCGACAGAGGAGGCGATTATGGTTTTTCGATAGCTCGTTGTGGCCGCGTGCATGATACGACTCCCAGCAATGTCGGCGCCGCCTTTCGTCGCGCGACTGGCGATTCAGAGCACAAGCTTGCGTGCATGGTAGGCCTCCGCATATTTTTCCGGCGCGTTGCATTCGAGGCCGCGCAGTCTCAGAATCGCGAGAAATGCGTCTTCGGTGAACCAGTTCTTTTTCACCTGGCTCCTGAAGCTGTCCAGCAGAATCCCGACTTTCCTGCGGGCAAGCGATTCCGTCAAGTGCACAAAGACGTTTGGCGTCCCAAGATCGCCGTCGTATTTGAGGATTTCATATTCCAGGATTAGGTGGTTCCTGAATGTGTTCCAGGTCAATTCGGATACCAGACGGTGATCTTGATGGAGGTCGTTGCGACAGTGCGTGAGGATAAGGTCCGGGGCGCATCTGCGTTTGAGTTCCTCGAAGAACCCTTTGATCTCAGCACCGATGTAGGGAAAGAACCCGTCCCTGAATTCCTTGACGATAACCTCCTTCTGGCGGGCTCTCGCCAGGAAGGACTTGGCGCTTGCGGTTGCTTCGTCCGCTCTCTGTCCGCTTGCTCCTATCACGACCCACAACACCTCGGCGTCTGGATTTTCTTCGAGGATTCTCAGAACGGTGCCGCCGCAACCGATTTCGATGTCGTCGCTGTGCGCTCCTAAGCATAGAATCCTGAAGATCGAATCACGCCGCCTTTCGAAAGTCAAATTCAGCATCCGTCTTGCCTTTCACTCTCGACGATCGCCGCCGGTGGCTTTTTTCCACACCTCCCAAGGCGTATCGCCGAGGTTGAACATATCCGTCAGTTCCTGATGCTCCTTGAAGGTGTCCATGCACCAGAATTGGTCGGACGGATAGCCGATGATTTTCTTTTCCGCGATCAGTCTTTGAAATGGCTCCACGACCAATTCCTCGCCAGGCCTTATGTAGTTGAAGATCTCCTTTCTGAATACGAAGAAGCCGGCGTTGATCCGAATGTCGGATTTCCGCACACTCTGGATGCTTCTCACCGATTTGTCCGCGTCAAGCTGCACGACATGGAAGCTTTGGGAGGGTTTCGCGCATAGAAAACAGGCGATCTTCCCGCTCTTGACTACGCTGTCTATCAACTCAGGAAGCGGGCAATTAGTGAGTCCATCCGAGTAATTGGCGAGGAATATCTCCTCACCCGCGACGTATTTCTCGACCGCTTTCAAGCGCTGGCCAATGTTCGCCCTCAGCCCCGTATCGACGAATGTGATCTTCCAGTCGGCGATGTCGCTCTGCTGGAGCTGTATGTCCTTTCCACCGTTACTCATCGTAAAGTCGTTGGAAAGGTATTCCTTGTAGTTGAGAAAATAATCCTTGATCGTATCGGCCTTGTACCCAAGACAGAGGATGAAGTCCTTGTGGCCGAAATGCGCGTAATACTTCATTACGTGCCACAGGATGGGGCGGTATCCGATCTTCACCAGAGGCTTGGGAATGTTTTCCGTGAGATCTCCCAACCGCGTCCCCAAACCGCCGCAAAACAGCACTACTTTCATCGGCGGTTGCCCCGGCGGCAGTGAATCGAAGGTGCGTGGAGCCCGATCACGCGGGGGTCCACTCCAGCTTGTCGTCCAGCAGGCCCTTTTGGCGAAGTCCCCTGAGGACCTCGAGCCGCATGTACTTGGAGCCTCTGAAATTGGGATCGTTGAATCCCATTGACTCCAGCCCGGTCTTCAGCTCGCGGATAGTGGTCAGCAAGTCGACCTGGGGCTGATGGCTGGGCGCCAGCTTCCTGTACAGCCCAAAATCCACGCGGTAGGAACGACTGTCCTGCGGTGCGTCCTTGTTGATCGATATGCTTACGCCCGGAACGACCTTTGCAACGGCTTCCGCAAGGTCCTTCACTTGGTAGTTCCAGGCGTCACTGCCCACGTTGACCGCCAAGAATGCCCCCGGCGACGCATCCCGGGTGATGGCCCAGTCGAACGCCCTTGCCATGTCCCTGATGTGGATCAGCGGTCGCCATGGCGTGCCGTCGCTCAGGATCGTAATCTTCTTGGAACTGACCGCACATGCGACAAAGTCATTGACGACCAGGTCGAGCCGCAATCGATCGCTCATCCCGCAGGCGGTGGCGAACCTCAAGCAAGTGACCGTGAAGTTCTTGCCCGCCAGCGTTTGGAGCTCGGTTTCCGTGCGGATCTTCGATTTGGCGTAGGCGGTGAGCGGGTTCAGCGGCGAAGTTTCTTTCCTGGGGGTGTCGTCCGCCACGCCGTACACGCTGCAGCTGGACGCAAAGACGAAACACCTGACCCCCGCGGCCTTGGCTCGTGTCGCAAGTTCGACGCTGGCGCGGAAGTTGATGTCGTACGTGACTTCCTCGAAAGTCTTGCCCATCGGGTCGTTGGATATGGCGGCGAGGTGCACGATGGCGTCGACGCCCTGCAATACCTCGGGGCGGAGAGTGCGCACATCGGCGAAATACTGGACATCGGCACGGCACTCGGGAAGTATCTCCGCGTTGGTGAGGCAGTGCGCGAAGTAGCCCTTGTCCAGGCCGATCAGTGTTGCTTGGGGATACGACTGGCGAAGGCGCTGAAGCACCGAGGGCCCGATATAACCGGTGTTACCTGTAATCAGTATCCTCATTTCATTCGTTCGCCATTCTCATTCATGTAAGCCGTTCGCCTGCTTCGGGCGCAGGCAACACCATCCCACCGGGATTCGGTCGGAGCCGCTGAAAACGGGCTTGTCCGAGGCGTCCGGTATTAATCGCGCGCGGAAAAGATTCTCACGCGAAGGCTTCCTTCCGCGTGCTCGCCGCCCCCTGCGTGCGCTGAAGGAGCTCTTCGAGCCAGGTCACGTTGCCGAAATGCCGGTACTGCTCGGCCCGTAACCGGTCGGCGAGTCGACCGACGGGCAACTCCACATCGTCGTACGCGAGCACCTGATCCTTGGCGACAGCGCGCTTCATCTTGCAACCTTCGACCAGTCCCTCGGGGAGATAACGCATCGCGCTCATCTCTTCGGTGTTCACCGCTTCGCCGTAAGTCGTATACATTCCGTATTCGTCAAGCATCTCGCCGGCCGCAAGATCGCGCTTGGCGACTGCACAGACCTCGACCACGGGGCCTTGTAGGGGCGGTGCGACGTTGTCCCCGAAGAGCACCACTCGCGCGATTGCGTTCGGAGCCTCGAAATGCACCAGATGGTAGGGAACCCAGAACGGATAGAGCGGTCCTTCCCCCATCTTGTAGAGGTTTAGGTAGTGGCGCTGCTTCGGGTCCGCGTGTTCGGCTAAGCAGAATATCTTGACGCCGGCGGGCCCTACCGTGTAGTCGACGACCCCCCCCAGCGCCCGGATCTCGTCAAGATCGTACAGCTTGTGGATATCCATGATGGAGCCGTCGTACTTCAGCCCGCGCGACATCCCGCGAGATCTGACCTTGAATCCGGTAGCGTTGGCGACAATCGATTGTTCGAAGCTGATCTTCGATCCGTCGGCAAACGACGTAACCATCGCCGCGTTCTGTCCCCACCGCTCCGCCCATCCTTGCTGCGTGGTCGGGTTGCGGTAGGGATCCTGCAGGCCCTTGACGTTTCCGACAACGCGCGGGATGAGACCCAGCCCCTTTACCCAGCGGTAAAGGTTCATCTGCAGGCCCGGTTCGTCGCCCTCGCAAGCCGACAGGATGACCTTGTGCTTTCGCGCATACACTTGGAGAATCGGACCGATCGTGGCGTCGACCTCGGCGTTCATCAGCACGACCGGCTTGCCGTGCTCGAAAGCCTCGAGAATTACGTGAGCGCCGAACTCGACCGAGCCCGTGACATCGACGATAACGTCGATCTCGCCGGAGCGGCACAGCATGAACGGATCCTCGGCCACGGCCGGCTGGCCCCGGCGAATCGCCTGATCGAGCTGGGCCTGCGACCCTGCCATGACAATGTCGTCGAGCCCCGAGTAGCGAAAGACGTGCTGGGCCCGCTCTGGACGCCGATTGTAGACGGCAGCCATGCGCATGCCCGGAACACTGTGAGTGATCTGGTTGGTGAGACCCTGCCCCATGAAACCGGCGCCGACCATCGCCACGCGAATGGGCTTCCCCTGCTGCTCTCTGGCTTTCAAGGCGTTGTCGACGATAATCATGGTTTCCTCCGGCTGGGTTGCGTATTACGCACGCAGTTTAACATTTGAATGCAAGCGAATATCATGCCTTGTTTCCCCGGGCACTCATCTTACGCTTCAACTCGGGTTCGATCTTGCCGAGCAGTGGCCACTCGGCATCCTTGGGTGATATTTCTCCGACAGGAAGGGGCCAGACCAGCCCAAGCCGGGGATCGCTGTAGAGCAGGCCGCCTTCGGCGCCGGGCGTATAGAATTCTCCCACCTGATAGCTCGTTTCCGTCCGATCCGCGAGAACCTGGTACCCGTGCGCAAACCGCTCCGGTACATAGAGGGACCGGTAGTTGTCTGCGCTAAGCTCGACGGCGACATGGCCCAGGTAAGTCGGGCTCTCCGGGCGCAAGTCGACGATTATGTCGAGAATCGCGCCGCGAGTACACCGCACGAGTTTGGTTTCGGGGGCCGGCGGATATTGAAAATGCATCCCGCGCAAGGTGCCCTTCTTCTTGTTGAAGGCAATGTTGGCCTGCGCGATGACCGGCTTCAGTCCATGGTTCTCGAACTCCCGCTGGCAGAACGCTCGCGCAAAGAATCCGCGGTTGTCCTCACGGCGCTCGATGTCGACCGTGAAGGCTCCCTTGAGCTTGGTTTCGGTGAAAATCATATCGATCCATAGAATTAAACCCTATTATAAGGTAGTCCAAGTCACTGCGATCCCGCCAGAAACACGCAGGAACATGGTATGGCGTTCTCGTTATCCGGAAAGCAAGCCGAGTTGCGTAAGACCGTCTCTCGCGGTGCTGAATCGAAACTCGGCAAGCAAGCGCCGCAATCGCTCTTCACATTTTCCGAGGTTGGTATAATGACGAAACCGCGACAACCAGCTCGCAGACACGCGCGGTTGCGCCGGATCGATTTCCCACGGGTGCAGATAGAAGACGAATGGTCGCAGTTCGCGTCGGTTAATGGACGCCAATCCCCAACGCGATAGCCCGTAGGGGAAGAGTCTAAAGTACCCGCCTCCCGCCACGGGTAGCCGAAATCCAAGAATCCTTGCCGTCGCTAACGGCCACTCGACGATGGATTTTCCAGTCGGCGTGGCCATTCGGTGCGGAGCCCGTTCGGCGTCGTGAATGCCATAGCGATCATGGCGCACGGGAAAAATGCTCGAGTCATAGACGAATCCGAGTTCCACCAGGATGTCCAGGGCCCAAAGAGACTCGCGCACGATGGAATAGCTCGCCGCGCGATATCCGAGCACAGCGGACCCGGTAATCTCCTGGAGCAGGTTCTTCGCGCGGTGCGTCTCTTGGTAGAACTCTTGCGGGGACTGCTCGTACACGAGGCGGTGTGAGTAGCCGTGGCAGGCGATTTCGTGGCCGTGCGCGGCAATGTTTCTGACCAGTTGCGGATACCGCTCGGCTACCCAGCCCAGCACGAAGAAAGTCCCTCGGACATCGAACTCCTCGAAGATGGCGAGCAATTTCTGAGTGTTTCCGACCACGCGCGATTCACGCGAGATCCAACTATCGCGGTGTACGCTTGGCGCCAACGCCGCAACGTGAAAGTAGTCCTCTACATCAACAGTCAGCGCGTTAGGGATGTTCATAGGCGCCAGACACAGAGTCCGGCCGCTGAAAGCGCCTCGCGATCGAACTGCGACTTGACGTCAATGAAGCAGCCGCCTTTCACGATTTTGCGCGCGAACGCTTCTGCACCCACGCTGCGGAATTGGCGATGAGCCACGGCCACCACCATTGCCTCGGCTTTCGGCAACTCGTCCCAGGACACGAGCTCCAGTCCGTACTCATTGCGCGCTTCCTCAGGATCGGGTACCGGATCGTGGACGAACACTTGGACTCCGTAGCTTTTCAGTTCGTTGATCACATCGATGACGTGCGAGTTACGCAGGTCGGGAACGTCTTCCTTGAACGTCAGTCCGAGAACGTTGACCTTGGCATCCTTGACAGGATTACCGATGTGGATCATCTGCTTGATGGTTTGCTCGACAATGAACTTTCCCATGTTGTCGTTAATGCGACGGCCGGCGAGGATTACCTCTGGATGGTAGCCGAGCATCTCGGCCTTGTACGTAAGGTAATAGGGGTCCACCCCGATGCAGTGACCACCGACTAGGCCGGGTCTGAATGGCAGAAAGTTCCATTTCGTTCCGGCCGCCTGGAGAACTTCGAGGGTATCGATGCCGATGCGGTTGAAGATGATCGCCAGCTCGTTGATCAGCGCGATATTCAGGTCCCGCTGGGTATTCTCGATGACCTTCGCCGCTTCGGCGACCTTGATGCAGGAAGCGCGGTACACCCCGGCGGCCACCACGGCGCCATAGAGCTTGGCGACCCGCTCGAGGGTTTCCGGAGTGTCGCCTGCGACGACCTTCACGATGGTTGCAAGCCTGTGCTCCTTGTCACCAGGGTTGATGCGCTCGGGCGAGTAGCCGACGTTGAAGTCTGTGAGCCATTTCATCCCGGAATTCCTCTCCAGGACCGGGATGCAGACTTCTTCAGTAGCACCCGGGTAGACGGTGGACTCATACACGACGGTCGCGCCGTTTTTCATGTGCTTGCCGACCGTGGTGCTCGCACTAACCAGCGGTCCAAAATCCGGGCGGCGCACGGAGTCCACCGGTGTGGGAACCGCGACTACGATGATATCGGCGGCGGCAAGCTGCGCCGGATCCGTCGTTACCGTGAGCTGCGCCGCGGCACGCAAATCCTCGCCCGAGACCTCGCCGGTCGGGTCGATGTAGCGACGGTAGTTCTCCACCTTCTCGGCGCTCAGGTCAAATCCTATGGTCCGGAACGCCTTGCCGAATGCCACCGCCAGGGGCAAGCCAACGTAACCGAGTCCAACAATGGCAACTATGCTCATCG
>DASQYT010000139.1:0-12510 GCA_035639075.1 Candidatus Elarobacter sp. | reverse complement strand
GAGCGCATTTTCCCGCTCCATTCGCCAACCATCAGCTCGATTGAGGTGATTGGGAAGGGTAAAGTTCGCCGGGCACGGCTGTATTACCTGCGCGATCTCAGGGGCAAGGCCGCCCGTATCAAGCGCGCTGGACGCGAAGAGGAAGAGGCGCCGGCCGCCGTTGCGGCCACCGCCACAGCGGGCACCGAAGCGAAGGTTTAACTGGCGCTCCTGCGTTCAAATCTATTTGCGAAAAGAGCCTCAGTTTCGCGAGGTTCTTTTCATTTTGAACGCCGCTTGAGCCAGGGCCACTAAGGTTGAACGTTGGTAACACCTTCCGCGCCGGGCTTGGGGAAATGCTTCTCGTACCAGGCGATGCAGCGGTCGATGGAATCGATGTTGTGCTTGACTTCGCTCAGGCCGTGCCCTTCGCGCGGATAGCGCACGAAAATGGCCTCCGTGCCCACATCCTTCAAAGCAATGAAAAATTGCTCGGCCTCCGCGATGGGCACATCATTGTCATTTTCGCCGTGCATCAGCATGGTGGGTGTGCGTGCCGCGGCGACATGCTTCAGCGCGGAACGTTCCCATGCAACGTCCATTAAATTTCCCTGGTGCAGGAACTGGCCGAATTCCATTTCTTCATACTGGTTGTAATAGGTCATGTAGTTGTAGCTGACCAGGTTGGCGATTCCGGCGATGGGCACCGCGGCCTTGAATTCATTCGTTTGGGTGATGAGCCAGTCGGTCAGTTGGCCGCCGTAGCTCACGCCTTCGATTCCCATACGCTCGCGGTCGATCCACAAGTAACGGCGGACCGCTGCGCTCACTCCATACAAAACATCTTGCCCTTCGTTTCCGTCCTGATCGCCGAAAACGGCGTCGGCGAACTTCTGCCCGTAGCCGGTGGAGCCACGATAGTTAACGTTCAGCGTGGCCCAGCCATGCGCCGCGTAGACCTGATTCTTAAAATTGAACACCGGACCATTTTGCCCGTGCGGCCCGCCGTGAATATTGACGATGAGCGGATGCTTCGACGTCGCCGTCATTCCCAGCGGCTTGGTGAGGAAAGCCTCGACTTCGAACTTGTTGTCGTTGCTGACGAAAGTGAAGGATTCGACTTCGGCAATCTTTTTTCCCACGAAGAGTTCCGCATTCAAGTCCGTGAGTTTGCGTGGCGCGGCACTGCCCGTTTTTAAATAGAGTTCCGGCGCGTCTTGTGGTGACGCGAAACCGTACGCCAGCGATCCATCTTTCCCAACCGACCAGCCGCTCACGCCCCCCGTGTCTTTCACCACGTACTCCGGCTTGCCTCCTAAAATCGGCAGCCGCACTAAGTGGATGCTCCCGCGCTCTTGAATCGTGAAATAAACCGCGCTGCCATCCGGCGCCCATCGTGGCGCACCTTGGCGCTTGTCCAGCACTGCGCCAATTTCGCGGCGGTCGCTGCCGTCGGCGTTCATTACCCAAACGTGGGTGTCTTCCATGGTCGTTTCGCGGTCGGTCAACCCGCGGCGCGTCCCGCGAAACACGATGTGCTTGCCGTCGGGCGACCACAACGGTTCGTATTCGTTGTACTCCGTGGCGGTCACGCGGCGAATAGTGTCGTCCGCAACCTTCAAGGCAAAAATGTCGTAGTTGAAAAACTCATCCTGATTCGGCTCGCGATTCGAAGCGAAGAGAATCTCCTTGCCGTCCGGAGACCAGTCGATGGAATGTTCATCGGTATTCCCGTGGGTGAGCTGGCGCACCTGCTTTGTGGATACGTCAACGACAAAAATGTGCAGGCGCTGATTGTCATTGAAGCGCGTCATCCCTTCGCCTGCATCCGGCTTATAGAGATAGCGCGTGATCACCATGGGATCGCCGCTGGCTTCGTCAGCCTCCGCGCCGGGAGTCGAGGAGATAAACGCGATCTGCTTGCCGTCGGGCGACCAAGTGAAATCTTTGCCCGCGCCTGGCAGTGGGCTGTTGGTGCCGCTCGGCGACGCGAGAACAGTGACCTCCGAGCCGTCCGGCCGCGCTACGAACAATCCGCCTTTTTCGCCTTGATGCCCTTCGAACGCGAACCACTTGTCATCGGGCGACCATAGCGGACCGCCGCTGGAATCTTTTTCGCTGCCCACGCGGACGGATTTTTGCGTGGCCAGATCCATGATCCAGAGCTGGCCGTAAAGCCGGCCGGGCCGGTCACGCATGACCATGCTGTAGGCAATGCGTCGGCCGTCGGGCGACAGCTCGGCGCTGCCAACGGAGCGTAAGCGCGAAAGGTCGCCGCTCGCTAGGCCTTGTGCTGCGGCCGAAGGAACTAGTCTAATTAAGACTAGTACGCAGCAGAGGAAGAAACCGGCTCGGAGCAAAACAGACCGCAAGTAAAGAGACATGGAATCCCCCCTAACACCCAAAGCAAGCGCAGAATTTGCCCGGCCATCCTAGGCCGCGTTGCGTTCCAAGGTCAACATGTCTTCTGACCACCGCGAAAAGAGAGTTTAAAGGTGCGCAGCTCCCACTACTCTTCTTGTCGTCTTCCAAAATCCTTTCCTGTTGACATTCAACAGGAAGGAGAATATGCTCCTGTTGTTTATCTAAAGGAGAAAACATGGCTCCTCCCCGCGGAGAAGTTCTGCAGGGCACGCTCGACCTCATTGTTCTGCAAACCCTTCACACCATGGGCCCGCTGCACGGCTATGGCATTGCCCAGCGTGTCCAGCAGGTTTCGGAAGACTTGCTCAAGCTCAACCAGGGCACGCTCTATCCCGCCTTGCTGCGCCTCGAGCAACGCGGCTGGATTGCTACCAAATGGGGCGCTTCGGAGAATAACCGCAAGGCGAAGTTTTACTCGCTGACGCGCGCGGGACGCAAGCAGTTGCTCGCAGAAACCCGGAGTTGGGAGCGCATGACCGCGCTCATGACTCGGCTTCTTAGCGGCACGGAAGGAGCCTGACGTGGAATGGCTTCGCATTTTCGGCGCACGTCTGCGCGGCCTGTTCCGCAAACGGCAGCTTGACGGTGAACTGGACGCCGAGCTTCATGCGCATCTGGAGCTGCTCACGGAGGAAAACATCCGCCGAGGCATGAGTCCGGCGGACGCGCGTTATGCCGCGCGGCGGGAATTTGGCGGCGTCGAACAAATGAAAGAGCTGCACCGCGACCAGCGCAGCATTCCATTTTTCGGTGCACTACTGCAAGATTTGCGATTTGCCTCGCGCATGCTTGCGAAAAAGCCCGGCTTTACGTTTGTGGCCGTTCTCACGTTGGCTCTAGGCATAGGTGCCACCACTGCGGTTTTCAGTGTCGTCGACCGCGCCTTGTTCCGCAGTCTGCCGTATCCGAATGAAGACCGCTTGGTGTCTTTCGGTCTGCTTGCTCCTATCGAGCGCGATGAATTCATATTGGGATCCGGCTACGTCGATTTCAGAAAGGAGCCTGGTCCTTTTGAAGCCGTAACGTCGACAGCTCCCGGAACCTCTGATTGCGACATCACAGAACCAAATGCCATCCGCTTGAATTGCGCGCTTGTCGAGCAAACCTTTCTTCCCACGCTTGGCGTGCAGCCGATGGTGGGCCGCAATTTCACGCCCGATGAAGACCGACCAAATGCGCCGCGCGTGGCTCTGCTCACGTACTCATTGTGGAAGACTCGCTTTGCGGGCGATCCCGGTATTCTGGGCAAAACGATCTCTTTGGATGGAAACGCCACTCGAATCGTTGGCGTCCTTCCTTCCATTTTCGAGATGCCGACGTTGGCCGCAGCCGATATTCTTATTCCACTAGCTCTCGATGAAGACCAGCAGCGCAGGTCCGAACCGGGAAGAGTGCTGCGCACTTTTGCTCGCCTGAGGCCCGGAATCAATGTGCCCATGGCTGTTGCTGGACTCCAACCTTTTTTTGAGCGAGCAGTACTGGATGCCCCTCCTGAATTCCGCAAGGAAATTCATCTGTCCATCCAGGCGTTGCGCGATCGACAAGTCCGGGATGCGCGTTTGGCTTCCTGGTTATTGCTGGGTTCGGTGTTCGCGGTATTCCTTATCGCGTGCACCAATGTTGCGAACTTGCTGTTGGCTCGCGTGACCGGCCGCCAGCGAGAGCTTGCCGTGAGAGCCGCGTTGGGCGCAAGCCGTGGCCGGTTGGTTCGTCAGGCGTTAACGGAGAGCCTGCTGCTCAGTCTGCTGGGAGGTGTTTTGGGATGCGCGATGGCGCAAGTGCTCCTTCGTCTCTTTATGTCCATAGCGCCCCAAGGCATTGTGCGTTTGCACGAAGCTCGTCTCGATCTGCGCGTTATAGTGTTCACCTTGGCAGTCGCGCTCATTTCCGCTGTGTTCTCCGGCCTTGTTCCGGCCCTCTACCGGCCGGCACCCGAATTGCTGATCGGAAAGGATGTTCGTGCGACAACGCGCAATGTTCTGCGGCAGGCACTAGTGTCAGCGCAGATCGCCATCTCGCTCATGCTTCTCGCTGGCGCAGGGCTGCTACTCCGCAGCTTGTTGAATCTGCAAAACGTCCGGACGGGAATGCGGACTGAAAATGTCCTCACGGAAGCAATATCGCTTGGCGGGTATCGTTACCCCACGCCGGAGCAGCAAATAGCCTTTTTTTCCGAACTTCAGGGTCGCTTGAAGCGACTGCCGGGCGTTACGTCGTTGGCCTTGAGCGACAGCCTCCCACCCTCGGGTCAGATGCGGTCAACGATCTTCGCGGCCATTGAAGTCCCTGGCCGCCCTCTCCTCAAGGAGGGTACCGGCGGCATGGTGGGATGGCGAGCCGTCACGCCAGACTATTTTTCCGCCCTGAGCATTCCGATTATCCGCGGCAGAGGATTCCGGCAAGAAGACCGTCTCCCGACGGAAAATACCATCATTCTCAACGAGACTCTAGCTCGGGAGCTCTACGCGGATGCCGAACCGATTGGGCAGCAGTTGCGGTTGTTTCGCATGCAAGGCCCATGGCGCACCGTCGTTGGCGTTGCAGCAGATGTCAAGAATAGCGGCCTCACAGTCAATGCTGACCCTGAGTTTTATCTCCCCTGGAAAAACGATCCGGTAGAGTCCCTTAGCACGGCCCACATCATTGTGCGCACTGGAACGGATCCAAAGGCGATGGCGGCATGGATGCGCGCCGAAATAGTTGCGTTGGACCAGACTCTTCCCTTCACGATTGAAACCATGAGCCAACGTGTTGGCAAACTCGCGCAGCGCCCACGGTTCACGGCGGTCTTGCTGTCATTGTTCGCGGGCATAGGCGTCCTGCTTGCGGGGATCGGGATCTACGGCGTCGTTGGATTCCTAGTCGCTCAACAAACTCGGGAAATCGGCATCCGAATCTCGCTCGGCGCTACTTCTCGGAATGTCCTGACCATGGTTCTTTTGAACATGGTGCGCTGGACCGTCGCAGGTGCGGCGTTTGGCCTGCTGGGGTCTTGGCTCAGCTCGCGTTTTCTGGAGTCTCTTCTCTTTGAAGTTCGCGCGCATGACCCGTTCCTTCTCGCGTCGGCTCTGTTTGTTTTACTCGCGGTGGCGTTCTTCGCCGCTTGGATTCCCGCCCGGCGGGCAATGCGCGTCGATCCCATGATCGCCCTTCGCTACGAGTGAGAGGAGTGGAGAGAATGTTTCGCTTGGGAGACGTGCCGTCACGATTGTGGAATGTTTTCCGCAAGCAGCGTCTCGAGCGAGAACTCAATGCTGAACTGGAAACTCATCTGGACCTTCTCACCGAGGAGAATATTCGCCGCGGCATGAGTCCCGCCGAGGCGCGCTATGCCGCTCGTCGCGAATTCGGAGGTGTCGAACAAGCCAAAGAACTCCATCGCGATCAACGGGGCCTCCCCTTCCTGGAAACCCTTTTGCAAGACGTGCGCTACGCTCTGCGCCTGCTCCGCAAGAGCCCTGGCTTCACGGTGGTGGCCGTCTTGACTCTCGCCCTCGGCATCGGCGCCAACGCCGCCATTTTTGGATTAGTGGACTCCGCGCTCCTGCGCGCCCTTCCATTCCGCGAACCGGAGCGATTGGTCCATATCTGGACAACCGATACGCGAGGCGATTTGCACACGCCTTCCCCATCCGAGTACTTAGCCCTGCGGGCAAACAGCCACTCGTTCGAGGAAATCACCGGTACCGGATGGGCTGACTATTTCTATGGAAATGATGACTCCGCTTGGCAAAACTTGTCCGGGTTTCTTGTGAGCACCAATTGGCTGCCTACGTTAGGGATTCAGCCAATTCTGGGCCGTAACTTTTTCGCTGAAGAACAGCTTCCTGGCCGAGACACGGTTGTGATTCTTTCTTATGGGTGCTGGCGAACTCGGTTCCAAGCGGACCCGCACACTGTCGGAAAACAGATTTCTTTGAATCGCCGCACCGTCACGATTGTTGGCGTACTGCCGCAATCGATGGGCCCATATTACGAGGACACTGAGATCTTTGCGCCTCTGGTTTTGGACGCTTACGCAAGCCAAGGAAAGCCTAGGGCGGGGATCATCCGAGTCCGGATTGTGGCGCGCCTAAAGCCTGGAGTGACCTTGGAGCAAGCGCGTTCGGAAACAGAAGTGATTGCAGAGCAACTGAGGCGTCCGCGGGCCCAGGCCGATCGGAGCGGACATCTGGTAATCGAGAGTTTCACGGAAGAGTTCCGGCATCCAGGGCCGACGAGGCAAAACACCAGGCGTGGCTTGTGGATGATGGCGGGTGCGGCCGGAGTTGTGCTTCTGATCGCGTGTGCAAATGTTGCGAGCTTGCTTCTGGCGCGAGGCGTGAAGCGCCACAAGGAAGTCGCAGTGCGCGCGGCCCTCGGCTGTTCCCGACTGCGGATGATCCGGCAGCTTCTGACCGAAAGCACGCTTCTGTTCCTTTGTGGTGGGAGCCTCGGTTTGGTCATCGCGCGATGGTCAGAGGACGTCATTACAAGAGTCGCATCCGGAATGGCCCCGGGAACCTATCTGCAAATCGATGGGCACATTTTGACAGTTAACTTAGGCGTTTCGCTTCTGAGTGCTTTGTCTTTTGGAATGATTCCCGCAGTGCACGCAACCCGCGTGAATCTAAACGACAGCTTGAAAGACGCAGTCTTAAGCGTAACCGGCGGGTTACAGTCGCGGCATTCGCGAAATCTCTTCGTCATATTCCAGATTGCACTCGGCATGATACTGCTTGTTGGCTTCGGGTTATTGTTCCGCAGTTTGCTGCACGTGGAATCTGCGCGTTTGGGGTATGACCCGCGCAACGTTTTGACGGCCACGGCCACGCTGTCGGCGTCGCGTTACTCCGACCCGTCCGTGCGAACTCGACTGATACATGAGGCGGAGGAGCGTGTGCGCTTGATGCCGGGTGTCGAATCGGTGGGGATCACAGACTCTCTCCCCATGGAAGGTGCGGACAGCTCGCGGCTCAGGATCGAAGTTCCTTTTTCGCAATCCGAACCCATGGAGGATGAGATTTGGTTTCTCTCTGTCAGCCCCGAGTACTTCTCGACATTGAAGGTTGCCATGCTCGCCGGGCGCCCATTCCGCGATGGGGACACTAGCGAGGCGAGTGCGGTTGCCATCATCAACCAGACTTTCGCGAAACAGTATTTTCCGGGAGCAAACCCTGTTGGCTATCACGTTGCTCTTGCCGACTCGCCAAAGACATGGAAGGAGATCGTGGGCATAGTTTCTGATTTCCGGCAACGCAATCCTGAAGAAGATATAAGGCCCTTGGCGTACTTTCCTCTGGCGCAAACATTGCCTGTCGGACGTTGGAGCATGGCGATTCGAGTTCGTGCGTCGAGCAAAGTGGCCGATACTGCCCGGGATCTCAGCAAACGGCTTCAACATGTGGATCCGCAGCTTTATTGGGAACTGGGCAGCATGCGGCAGCAGATTCACGATTCCGAGTCGCTCACTCTTCGCCGACCGCTGATTACGTTGATGGCTTCCTTTGGCAGCTTGGCACTCCTGCTGGCCATCGTGGGCGTTTTTGGAGTTACATCGTATTCCGTGATGGAGCGGACGCGAGAGATCGGCATTCGAGTCGCACTCGGCGCGGTCCCCGGCGAAGTCGCCAAGCTCGTCTTGCTAGAAACACTTCTGGTCACGCTGGCGGGTCTGACTGTGGGCACTCTTGGAGCTTTTGTGCTGACGCGTTTTTTTCCGACAGGGTCTATTGGATGGAGCGGCTCGGGAATCTATCTTTATGGCATCTCTCGAACCGACGCCCTGACATACACGTGTGCAGCCGCCCTGCTGGCGGGCGTTGCCCTATTGGCGTCTTGGGTTCCCGCGCAGCGCGCCATGCGCGTCGATCCCATGGTGGCTTTGCGCTACGAGTAATTGTTGAAGCGCGGCGAAGTTCGCGTGCTAAAATCACCGCGAATGAGCCGACTGTGCTCCTCACGTTTCGAGCGAGCGGCGCGCAAATTGGGCTGGATGCGCATCGCCGGCCTCGATGAGGCCGGACGCGGCGCACTCTTTGGTCCAGTCGTTGCCGCTGCGGTGATTCTCAATCCCAAGCGGCGCATTGTCGGCTTGGACGATTCCAAAAAGCTCACTCCCGAACGCCGTGCGGAGCTTGCCCCGCGCGTCCGCGAGCACGCTCTCGCCTGGGCCGTTGCCGAAGTGGACGCCCAGCGCATCGATGCCTGGAACATCTACCAGGCCTCACGTCAAGCCATGACCGCCGCGCTCCAGCAGCTCGCAATTCCGCCCGACTATTTGCTCATTGATGCCATGCAGCTCGACGTCTTGATCGAGCAAAAGTCCCTAATCAAGGGGGACGCTCGCAGCATCTCAATCGCTGCAGCTTCGATCCTAGCGAAAACACACCGTGACATGCGGATGGAAGAGTGGGATGCCGTCTATCCGCAATACGGGCTGGCGCGCCACAAAGGCTATGGTACGCCCGACCATCTCGAGGCCTTACGCCTTCACGGCCCCACACCACTGCACCGCTATTCCTTTGCGCCGGTGCGGGATTCCACCTGTTGGGCTGTCGGCGCGACGCAAACTGCATTTCCGATTTTCTGAGAGATCACCCCAGTTACTAGAATCTGCTGGGAGTGGCGGGATCGTTATTTGAACATGTCCAAATTCGGAGGAGCCCCAATTCAGTTTGTGTTGCAAACCAAATTGTATCGCAGACAGAATTCCTCTCTCCGCCTCCAGACCCACGATTCGGTAGGGAGCCGGTCTCCGTGTAGCCCCCGTTGGTGTGCCCGGTTTGCCTTTCGTGTCGCGTCTCCTCAAAGCAACCGTGCGATGTGTCACCTCCGCCCCGACTTTGTCCTCGTGTTTCCATGCTGGAAGGGGATAACTGGCTACTCACAAGGTACTTTGGGTTCGTTGACTTGTCTTTTTCCCGCCTGATAGCGTAGTTCAGTAGTGTTGCGGGATTTTCCGCTGCCGCAACCCACTGAGGAGAACGTCACGGACAGACTCCCGCGGGGAGGTTTGTCCCAGTTCGCGCATGGCTTATAACAAAAGCAAATACGTAGAGGCCGCACAAAAGCTGCTGAACCAGGGCAAAGTCGCCCAGGCCATCGCCGAATACCAGAACATTCTGAAGTACGAGCCGCGCGATCAGGTCACGCTCATGACCATCGGTGAGCTCTACATCCGCCAGGGCGAAACATTCCAGGCCATTGACTATTTCGAGCGCCTTGCGCAGATTTTCGTTGGCGACGGTTTCCTTACCAAAGCAATCGCAGTGTACAAGCGCATCGCCAAGCTGGCTCCTGAAGAAATTCGCCCCCTCGAAAAGCTTGCTGACCTGTACGTTCAACAGGGCGTAATGAGCGAAGCCCGTCCGCTTTTCCTGCAACTGGCGGAAATTCATCTGAAGAACAATCGCCAGCCGGAAGCCATCGGACTTCTGAAAAAACTTCTGCAAGCGGAGCCTGATAACCTCCGCATACAGATACGCCTGGCCGATTTGTATCAAGCCATGGGCCAGACACGGGACGCCATCGAAGGGTACGTGTCTGCTTCGCAGCGTGCGCTGGCTCGCGGCGAGCAGGGAGAAAGCGAAAAGCTCGCGGACAAGGCGCTGAAACTCGATCCCAACAATTCAGCCGCAGTAATCGTCAAAGCACGGTCGCATTCTTCCCAGGGCAATGTCGCCAAGGCCGCCCAGCTTCTGGAACAGGCCGCCGATCTCGAGAAAGGCGGTGAGCAGACAGAGCTCCTCCTCGACCTGTATCTCAAGAATTCCGATTGGGACCAGGCTTCGGCGCTCGCGCATCGCGTATTTGAAGCCGACGAGAAGAATTTTGGGCCGATGCAGAAGGTTGTGGAATCGCTACTGCAATCCGGCAATCCCGAAAAAGCCATGGAGATCTTGGAGAAATCCCGGCTGCCCATGATCGACGCCGGAGAGCACGAGGTTGTCGGGAAATTACTCAACGAACTTGCAGCAAGCATGCCTGGCACCCTGGAGCCGCTGGAATGGCTGGTGGAACTGTATGGCCGCACTAGCGATTCCTTCCGCTTGCCCGACGCGCTGGCGCACCTAGGAGACGCCTTAGTTGCCGCTCACCAGTGGGAGCGCGCAAAACAAATCTTTCAGCAGCTTGTCGACCGCGACCCGGACAGTGATTCGGCAAAGCGCAAACTCAACGGCGTTCTCCGTAAAATGGGACAACTGCCGGCGGGAGAGGCAGAAGATTTTCCCGAGGAAAACTTGCGCGCGGAGATCCCGAAGGCTCCTGCCGCCAAACTGCCAGTCGACGACGAAGAAGAACCCGCTCCGGAAGTATCAGTCAAACCCGCGGCTGTCTCCAGTGAGCCTGCCCTTGACGAAGAAACGCAAAAATTTATCGCGCAGTCGCTCACCGACGTGGATCTTTTCGCGAGTTACGGCCTCACGCAAAAGGCGATTGGATTGCTCGAAGCTATCCTGCGCCGTGCGCCGCGCCACACGCCGACGCTCGAGAAACTGCTCGACTTTGTCCTTGGCGCGGGCGATGACCGGCGGACTGCCGTACTCGCCGCCCAGTTAGAGCAGATTCACAGTGAAACGGGCGACAAGCGCAGCTCCGAACGATTCGGAGAATTGCGCCGCCGCTTCCAGCGTGCCGCAGGTTTGACGGATGAGGAATTGGCGATCGCGGTTCCTCCGTCAAAACCTGCCGCACCGGAAGCGGCAGAAGCCCAGCCTGCGGATGGCACAATACCTGAAATCGCCGCAGTACCTATGCCGGCTGCACCTCCCCCTGCCCCGGCTGCTCCTGTCAGAGAAGCGCGCCCCGAGCCAGTTGAAGTGAACTCCACTCCCGCGCAAGCCGAAGTGCAGGAAGTCGATTTGTCCGACGAATGGGCGACCCTTCTCGAAGAGACGCGTCCCGCCGAAGGGGCTGCTCCTCCTCCAGTGCCGGCGAAGCCCGCTGCTGCCGCGCCTACGCGTCAAACGAAGCCTGGGGATGTGGAAGAGTTTCAGATTGGCGAAGAACCGCCCGTCGCTGAGCCATCCGAAGCCGCAAGCGCCGCTCCTGCAATTTCGCTCAAGCCGGAGCCCGTCATTGAAAAAGCGAAGGCCAAGCCTCCGGCCAAGCAAGTGTCGGCGGCCAAGACTCCGCCGAAACCTCCGCAGAAGAGCGAACCCGAATTCGAACTGGAACAGGAGTATGAACTCGTACTGGATGCGGAGCCGCTGGTGCCCGCGTACGACCAGAAACCGCCTGAGAAACCAGTCGCGCCACCCGCGCCGGTCGGGAAAAACGCAGCGCCGACTCCGCCCCCCGGGAACAGTTTTGCTTCCGATCAATTCCTTGCCGACCTTGCCAACGAAATCGATCAGCTCGGCATCGGCGAGCTGACGCCTGGATTTTCAGAATCGGCGCCCAGCCAGCCACCGTCTGCCGCGAAGAAAGATGCGGCGCCGTCGCAGTCCACGGAGTCGAGTCCGCTCAAGGAAGTATTCGACGAGTTTCGCGCCGAACTGGGCGAGATGGGCGCGGAAGATGAAGACCTCGAAACGCATTACAACCTCGGCATCGCGTTTCGTGAAATGGGTCTCCTTGAGGAGGCCATCAGCGAGTTCCAGAAAGTTGCCAAAGCCAGCGACCGCGGCCGCGCTTTCCGCTACACCATGCAGTGCTGCACACTTCTGGGCCTTGCCTTCATGGAAAAGGGTCAGCCGGGTATTGCTGCGATCTGGTATGAGCGCGCTCTGAAGACACCCGGCAATGATCCGGAAAGCACGCTCGCGTTGCGGTATGATTTGGGCATAGCTCAGGAATCGGCGGGCGAGCCTGAAGCGGCGTTGAAGAGTTTCTCCCAGGTCTACGCGATGAACATCGACTACCGTGACGTGGCCGAGCGCATCGCCGCCCTTCAGAAGCCCATTCGTCGATCCTGAACCACTCCCAACAGGACGGAATTTCGCCGAACCATGAACCGGTTTTATCGCGCATTGCTGGTCGTACTTGCATTCGAAATGGGAGCAATGCTTCTTTATCTGCCGTGGTCCGTCTACTGGGAACAGAATTTTTTCCTTAGCCACTATCCTTCGCTCATGCGCATCGTGCTTCATCCGTCCTTTCGCGGTGCTGTGAGCGGCGTCGGGG
>DASQYT010000138.1:0-4039 GCA_035639075.1 Candidatus Elarobacter sp. | reverse complement strand
CGACGGATCTCCACTCAAGTTTTGCAAGGGAAGCACAGCCAGGGAACGAATCACTGGACCAGCAGGTGTTGGTGCTTGTTTTCTCCAGTGACGCCAGCCCCAGCCGACAATGGCGACGGCGAGCAATGCCACCACGGCCTTCTGCCACAACCCCCGTCCGCTGAAGGCTGCTTGCGCCTGCGCCGCCGATGGACTCGTTATGCGGACGCGGTCTGCACTCTGAGCATCGGTGCCGTTAAGCGGTGCAATAAAGCGGTATCCTCGGCGTGACAGCGTCTCGATGTAGCGTGGATGGTCGGCGGAGTCGTTCAACGCCGCACGCAACCGTTTAACTGCCGCGTTCAGGCTGTGTTCGAAATCGACAAAGATATCCTCGGGCCAAAGGTCTTTCTGTAGCTCCTCGCGCGTGACCAGTTCGCCGGGTCGATCAAGCAGCATTTTCAGGATTGCAATCGGCTGGCCGTCCAAGTGGACGCGCAACCCTCCCCTGCGCAATTCTTTGGCATGCGGCTCGAACTCATAAATGCCAAAGCGGACGACATTTGACTTGGCCGGGCTCGACATTATTTCCAGCACTCCTGGTAAGGCGAAGTATATCCCGTTTGTAAAGGCGTGGAGCCGTGTCACCATACGCCTGAAGACCAAGCCAGTCAGTAAGTTTCGCTATCACCCACGTTTCACCCACGTTGTATTGACCCGCGGAGAGGTCTGGACTACTCTCCGTGCACACCGGATTCCGTGGAGGAGCCATGACGAGCCTATTCGCCTCACAACTTCGCTTAATTCTTTGCTGCTGTGCTTTGCTGATTTCTATCCTTCTTCCGGCTTCTGCGCTGGCGGATAATTGGCAACTGCAGGTAGGCGCGCAGAACGGCGACCGATCACATCAGGCGATTGCCTTCTTGCCAAACGAGATCTGGATTCACTCCGGCGATAGCATTACCTGGGCGTTTCCTGCCAACGATATCCACACCGTCACTTTCCTGACACCTCTGCAGGTGCGCCCAAACCGCTTCACAGGATGCGCAGGTGGTGCGCCGCCGGACGGTAGAACACCCGATTTCGCTGTCTATGACGGCACCGCGTGTGTGAACAGCGGGGTCCTGACAAGTGAAGATGGGCAGACCTATACCGTAGTTTTTCCCGTGACTGGCAATTTCAAGCTGGTTTGTCTGGTTCACCCCAACATGACAGCGACCATCCATGTGTTGGCGTTGCCCACTGCATTGCCCCACGATCAGGTCTTTTACGACAAAGAGGCCGACCTTGAGCGCGCCGCCCTGCTCTCCGATGTGATGGCATCCGCCCACATCCATTCCGGCCAGAACGAGGTGACGGTCGGAGTGGGGGACATTATGGGCAACGGCGGGGGAACTCAAACCGCCTCGGTCATGCGCTTTATGGATGCAACAAAAGTTATCCATGTTGGCGAAACCGTGGAGTGGACAACGGCAGAAGGGGTGACGAACCATACCATCACGTTTGGTGCGGAGCCCAACCCTCTCAACCAGATTCCGCCGTCTGCCAACGTGTCCTTGGATCCGGATGGCGCGCGGCACGCCTACATCAGTTCGATCTCGGACGCTGTGCATTCCGGATTTATTACCCAGTCGCCGCAAGATCGTACTGGCCTGGCACAGGCCCCGTTGAGCGCCACCCGCTTCCGCGTGACCTTCACCCAACCCGGTGTTTACCAGTACAGATGCGTGCTGCACGATGAGTTGGGAATGGTGGGAGAAATCATCGTCCTGCCGTAGCTGGAGCCGACCGGTTTTTTCGGTCCAAGGAGGAAGATATGTGGTCAATGATCAAAATGATCAATAAGAGGTTTAGGAACAGGATTGTTGGCAAAAAAAGCCCGGCAGTCTTGGTATGTGTCTTTCTTCTTGGAGCCGGAGGGTTGATTGCGACCGCGGACAATGCCAGTCGGATTATCGCGCCATTTCAGATATTCCAGGACCCGAATGGGGCATTTGCCACTCTGAACCTAAGCGGGCCGACCGACACGACCACCAATCCTTTCTTCCAGGACTTGGGCAGCAACGGCCGCCGCTGTGTCACGTGTCATCAACCAAGCGACGCCTGGTCGGTCACACCGCTGCACATTCAGGCGCGGTTCGAAGCCTCGAGTGGGACGGACCCTATTTTCCGGCCGGTGGACGGCGCGACCTGCCTGACCGCAGATGTCTCGACGCTAGAAGAACGTCACCAAGCCTACAGCTTATTGCTGAGCCGGGCATTGATTCGCGTTGGAATCGCTGTGCCCACAAATGCCGACTACCAAGTGGTTAGTGTTTACAATCCGTACGGTTGCAACGCGACCGATATCATTTCGATGTATCGGCGGCCGCTACCGACCGCGAATCTCCCTTTCTTGAGCGCGGTCATGTTCGACGGCCGGGAATCTTCGCCGGTCACGGGCACGAACAAAATCGTTTATAACAATTACCCAACTTCGCTGCTCAGCGATCTGGCGCATCAGTCCCTGGACGCGACCGTCGGCCACGCTCAGGGGGACGGGACGCGGCCAACCCCAGAAGAACAGCAGAAGATCGTGGACTTCGAAACGAAGCTCTTCACCGCGCAGATCCATGATCGCCTAGCCGGCAATTTGTACGACGACGGCGCGAAAGGTGGGCCTACTGCTCTCTCCACGCAACCCTTCTTCATCACCGTGAATTCCAGCGTCCACTTCTTGGTTCCCGCTTTCGAACAGCCGGGTGGGCTGGTGACGCCAGGGGACGGGCAGTTTACATCCAACATTTTCAACCTGTACAACAAATGGGCGCAGGTCAGTGACGGCGATCGGAACGCCGCGCGGAACTCGATTAGTCGTGGTGAGAGACTCTTCAATACCCTGCAAATTCCCATCAGCGAGGTCGCAGGCATCAACGACGACGTCGCAGCTGGCGGCCTGGTTACCGGCGGAATTCCGACGCTTCAGGGAACCTGCGGCACCTGCCACGATACACCGAATGTTGGCAACCACTCATTCCCCACGCCGTTGAACATTGGAACCGGCGACCCTAGCCCGACCAACCCCTCCGTCAACCTAGGTGGCTTGGACGTGAGCTACCTACCTGAGATCACTGTGTGCAAAAAGGACGCAAGCACAGGTGCACCAACCAACAACTGCAAAACCACGACCGATCTCGGCCAGGCCTTGATCGATGGCAGATTCGATCATGTCGGCAAGATCAAAGGCCCGATTCTTCGTGGCCTGGCCGGGCGCCCGCCCTATTTCCACAATGGCTCGGCAGCCACGCTCATGGATGTCGTGAATTTCTACGATACACGTTTCAATTTGCATCTTTCGGATGAGGATAAACACGACCTATCCGCCTTTTTGAGAACCCTGTAGAGAATTGCGAAGAAAGGCAAGTGCCGTTCGCACCCGGCGCATTCCGACGGTTGGTCGGCTAACAGGAGTGCGCCGGGATAAACCGGCATGTTGTAGGGGATGAAAGAGCCCTACAGGAAAGGAGAACAGCGACTCCATCCTGGCCTCGAGTCTTGCAGGGGGCACCGTGAGGTGTCTCGTGAAGCGTAGACCAGAGGTACCAGTGGGCCGGGTTATTGAGCTTCGAAAAGCCGATGGATCAGGATGCCGACTCCCTTCCGAGATGGAGGAAGGCAACACGGTAGCCACGCTATTTCGCGAGTGGCTGTTCGGTCCTGCGTAGTCTGAGAACCCGCGCACGCTGAGAAACAACATGCACGAGAACCGGGAGATCTCTCGTACGTCTTGTTCGAAAGAACAAGACCGGTCCGCAAAGGCCATAAACCAAACAGCGGACATGCACGTACTAGAGAAGTCGGACTGTGCCGTAGTACCCGTGAACCAGTCGAACAGAGAAGCGCAAGCTTCCGCGGAGGCTGGGGAGGGAAGGGCACAGATTAAGGAGAACATCGTTCAATCGCACATGCGTCCGACACAGAGCGGGCAGCGCGTGTCCCAGGGATTGCACGGTGTGCGGCAAGCAGCAAGGAAAAGGAAGCAGGAACGATTCACCGCTTTGCTCCACCATCTGAACGTAGG